>CAMCJO010000305.1 GCA_945875135.1 uncultured Porphyromonas sp. | reverse complement strand
TTCCTCCCTTGGAACTAAAAAGTTCCAAGAGGGGAACTGTTTTTGGAACTCGTATGTATAACAAAATCAGCCCACTAAAACGAAGTTTGTACGGGAGACCCGACAAACAGCGTTGCTACAAGACGGGTCGCTCGAGTGAGAGCGTCGCTGCGCTTTCGGTGCGTACGGGCTTAACTTGGTCACCAGCTGAGAAGGCATACGAGATGGTCAGCACCAGTCGCCGACGTGGCGAGAGATCGAGACGAAGCTGCTCGGTCGTATCACCCATCCTCATCGTGATCCGATCCCGACTATGGAGGAGATTGCTCAGCGAGAGACTGAGCTGCAGCTGATCATGCAGTAGGGAGGCATAGCAACCTAAGTCCAGTCCGTAGCGACCGCCGAGGGTGTAGCCGAGTTGCTGACGAGCTGTCTCACCGCTAAAGGCTACGCTCAGACCAACCATCTTGGTGATAGTAAACTGATGCGTTGAGGTGCCACCCACCGAGAAGCTTTGTACCGACCGCCCAGGCATTTGCTCTTGATCATAGCGTAGGTAGAGGATATTATTCGTTCGCCAGAAGGGGAAGAGACTCTTATTGAACGTCCCCGATGCGTAGTGGCTCCAGCGACTTTCCACATTGCTCGGCTGTGTATAGTAAAGGTCGGGAGCACTCTCGTCCTTATAGGTCATGATCTGAATGATGTTGCGACCGTAGCGCACCCGATAGGTGAACTGCCAGTCACGGTTGAGGAAGTAGTTGACCTCCGCCTCGTCAAATGTTTCCTGCTTAAGTCGCTGATTACCGATGCTGTAGAGATTCTTCGTCAGGTAAGTCGCCACGGGCGAATAATAACCGTAGTTGGGTAGCGAGAAGAAATGGCGGTATGCCACGCCTATCCCCGAAGCTTTTGCGAGGTTAAGCATGTACTGCAGAAGCAGGTTCGGATAAAGCCCCCGATTTGGCACGGTGTAGTCGTTCTGCGCATTGAGTAAGTCTCGGTAGTGCACCACCGTCGTCTGATAGCGCAAGCCCGCCTGTAGGTAGAGCCGCTGGGTCAGCATCTTGCTGTACTCTAGATAAGGCGATAGGTCAAAGCCTGAAATCGCGAACTGCCGATGAATGATCTGAGGCAACGTGCCACTACTCACCCCGCCCGCATCGTTGTCGTCCAGCCCATAGTTATAAGAGAGCCCACCTGTGAGCTGATTGCCTCCTGCAAAGACCAGTGTAGCTCTTGGGTGAAAGGTCAGATAGTGCGTCCTGCTCTTGCTCTCTGCCAGCTCCCCCTCATTGGTCGAGTAGTAAGCCGATCCGTCGCTCTGCGAGTGGCTATAGCTCACTGTAGAGGTGATGCCCAGTCCCTCGCATACGGCCAGTCGTGCGGCATAGCTCACCCCGCCATTGAGGTTCAGGATGCGCTGGTCGTACCCTTGTGTCAGGAGCGTTTGTCCTGCACCATTCTGCAGAAGCGTCTCCGCCTTGGGACGGTCGTATATCACACCGCCAAAGACGCCCAGCGTGTGCTGCTTATTGATCTGATACTTAACGCCGAAGTTGTCTAGCACGGCATAGTCTCTCTTCTTGCTGTCACTCATCGTGGTGACGAGACTAGAGGCTTCGCCCTGGTACTTGTTTTGTCGTTTATACAGCGTAGTGTAGCGTCCCCCGCCACCACGTAGCGTGTTGTATAGCGAGACACCAGCCCTGGTGTATTGCAGGAAGAGCGAGGGCATCCCATCGACAAAGCCTCTCTGGTCAAACTGCGTCCGCAAGCTCACCGAGCCGAGAAGTCCCGCCTCAGTCCTTAGCGTGATGTAGATGATTCCGCCCTTGATCTGCTGTCCTAGCGAAACGCCTGGATTAGGCACCACCTCAATGTGGTCTATCATAGAGGTCGGTATCGAGTTCAGCTGTTGCAACGTAATCTGCTGGTCTCCGATGTAGATGAGGTTGTCCTCCTTGCCGTTGAGTAGGAGCTGGTTATCAGTCACCTCAACGGAGGGAATAAAGCGCAAGGCTTCCGACATAGACTTCCCCTTAGTTATGGGGTTGCCCTTAAACTGTACACGGATATTGCCATTCGACTGTAGCTTCGTATGCTTGGCGACCACCTCAACCTCAGAGAGCTCAACGCTGTTTTCCTCTAGTGTAAAGTCCACCTGCATGGTAGGCTGAGTGATCGTCACCCTCTGCTGCTGCGTCTTGTAGCCAATACAGCGCACCTCTATGAGATAGGTTCCACAAGCGGGCAAGCGTAGCACATAAGCTCCCTGCGCATTGGTCACCGCTCCCGTCAGCGTCGTCGCTGTTGTGTCTCTCTGTAGCGTGATCGTAGCACCGATGATCGACTCTCCGCTACTATCGGAGATGCTTCCTTTAACTTCGTAAGCGCCTTCCTGTGCGCTAAGCCATTGTCCCGCCATAACGAGCAGGAGGAGTAGTAAGATTCGTTTCACTATAGTTTTCTTAAAGTGTCAATAGTGTGCTAGAAGCGGCGCTCGATGTCCCGTGCGCCTTGGCTGCGAGTGGA
>CAMCJO010000304.1 GCA_945875135.1 uncultured Porphyromonas sp. | reverse complement strand
GGCACGCCGTCGTCTAGGTTGCGGTCGTAGCGCACGGAGGCTGCTAGGGTCCAGTGCGGTGCTAGCTGCCACTGCAGGAGCAGGGCGGTGGCAATGCCTTGACCCGTGGCACTGTATAGCCCGAAAGCATAACGAGTGGTGGGCAGGTAAGCGTAGCTCGCAACCCGCACGTGGTCGGCATGGTAGTAATGCCCCGAGAGCGCGATGCTCAGCGGACGGCGTACACCCGTACGATAGCGCGCCACAACCGTGAGCGACCTCCCCCACTGCGCTTCATCTTGTCCCTCTAGACGACGCTGCTGGATGGTGCCGACAAGTTGCAGGGAGAGGGGCTCTAGACTATAACGTAGCGTACTGCTGAGTCGCCAGCGTAGAGCCTCTTCATTGGAGCGTCCCAGCTGCCCGTACCAGAGTTGCTCGAGCTGATTGTTGTAGCGGGTGGTGAGGTAGAGACGTGTCAGAAGTCCACGACTACGCTCTAGCTTGCGGTAGCGCGGCTCGAGGCTTTCGTAAAGCTCCAGCATAGCACGCAACGTGGAGTGCTTTAGCAGGCGCGTAGTGCCGTAGAGGCGTAGCCCCATATCGTTGCCCAGACGGGCGTAGTGGCTTTCACTACGACCATAGTAGGAGGCGAAGCGGGGAGACATATAATATAGTGTCACGCCAAGGTCTCGCTGCCGAGGGGTGTGGTAGCGCAGGTGCTGTATGAAGCCCAGATGCTCTAGTCGCTCAGTGGCTAGTTCGCCCTGCAGCTCTAGGCGACGCGACCGGCTCTGCCACTGGTAGGCAAGCGATGTGAGCCAATGAGACTGCAGTGGCGTGTCGCTCTCCAGAGCTTTGTACCCAGGCATAAAAGCTAAGTCATACCCCATCCAGTCGGCATAGAGCGTCTGTAGCGAGAGTAGAGCTCGTGGCATGGTGTAAGCAAGCTGCGCCCCCACCGTCTGCATCGGGATAGTTGCACGCTGGGCTCGTCGCTCGGGCGTGTCGTAGCGCATGTTGGGTCTGATAGCCTCAATCACGCCTTGTCGCTCATCGATCGAGCCATCGAGCCGGCTGTATGAGTAAAAAGCGGAGTAACGCCACGCTCCCCAATGCCCCTCACTCGCAAGGCCCCGCAAGGTACGCTCACGCATCGCACTGAGCGACAGCGAGAGCATTGACTTAGGACGAGCGAACTGTGGCAGCGCACTAGCACTCGCCCAGACGGAGCGAGCGGCGAGAAGACCAGCTCCCCACCCTACCTTAAAGTGTCCGAGCACCACCTTGTCGAGGTAAGCCAGCCGAGGCTCATACAGAGCGAAGTAACGCCAGGTGCCATCTTTCGCCAATTCCTGTGGGTATCTCTGATACTGAGCGGCCACCTGCCACTCTCCCTTCTGTCTGAGCGATATAGCTGAGCGCAGCTTGAGCGGATCGTACCACGCATCAGAGATAGCTTCAGAAGCTTTGTGATAACTCATCGCTACGTAAGCCTCACCCGTGACGGGTGTCGAGGGCTTTGCGTAAGGTTCCCCAGCGAAGGGGCGCACCGTCACGTATGGAGCCACACGAGCTATCGTCTCACGATCCCACCCCGTGATCCACTTGAGATCATAGACCGATTGCAGCTCGCCTCCGCGCTCATCACGGTAGCGTCTGAGCTGATAGATCTGGTAGCTGGTGAGAAAGGGGAAACGCTCCTGCAGCTCTTGCTGGGTAGCGCGGTTCAAGTCGAGCAACTCCTTTGTTTCTTGCTGAGATAACTCTAGCAAGTCGTCCTCCTCTAGTTCGGCGAGTTCGTCACTCGGCAAGCTCTCGACGAGCCACTCGAGGGGCAGTTCGCCCGTCACGAGCGAGTCCGTTTGCGCCCACCCCGCCAGCGGAAGTAGAAGCAAAAAAGCTAAATAGAGAAGCCCCCTACCCCTGCAGATGAACGATCGTAATGCCTGCACCGCCAAACCGCACATCTTCATCATGATAGTGGCTCACCCTGGGGTAGTGGTCGAGCAGTTCGCGGATAGAGACTCGCAGCGCACCTGTCCCCGTGCCGTGCAGTATCTCCACACGGTTGAAGCCTAGACTGATCGCATCGTCGAGGAAGTACTGAACCGCTTGGATCGCCTCAGCGGCACGCATGCCCCGCACGTCTAGTCGGTCAGAGAAGTCTAGCCGACGCTCATGCAGATGCTCCACCACATTGGTCGTACGAGCCGGTTGCGCAGTGGCCTGCGCCTGCTCCTCCTTACGCTCACTGCCGAGCCGTACGATCTCATTAGGCTTGCAGGTGATACGTATACGACCATTCACCACCACCGTGGCACTATTAGCCGAGAGCTCAGAGAGGACGCCCACCACATTCATCGTTGTGACCCGCACCTCATCCCCCTCCTTGGGAGGCTTTGGCACTGAGAGCTTGACAGGCGATGAACTCTGCGCACCACGCTCTGGAGTGCCGCCCTGCTTGCGCTTGCGTTCCTTACGCTCCTTGCGACGCTTGAGCCGCTCCAGCTCACGCTCCACACTGCCCGACTGCTCTA
>CAMCJO010000303.1 GCA_945875135.1 uncultured Porphyromonas sp. | reverse complement strand
GAGTTTCATAGGTAGGAAACTGGAGTTTCATAGGTAGGAAACTGGAGTTTCATAGGTAGGAAACTGGAGACCCTCACGTGGAACGTTTAAATCGCTACGTAGCAAATGCAAAATCTCTACGTAGGCACAAAACAAAACTTCGGAAGTTTCATTTGATTCCTCCGAAGTTTTATTTCGCGCCTACGTGGAGATCACAAAAAGAGTCTTCTTTTCGTAGAGCAAGCTAGGTCCGCACTGCCGTATGGCTCTATCGTCGTCCGAGACGGTAGCACTGAGGGCAGACACCCCAGTAGATCAGCAGCGGTGTGACATCACCGTAGCGAGGTGGCGTGACCGCCTGCAGCTCCGTCAGTGCGGCGGTGCTACGATGGAGCAGTGCGGTGCCACAGTGCCGGCACAGCAGTAACGCCTTGCTTTGACATAGTGACTGCCGCACCAATGAGCCAGCTAGCCCCATCGGTAGGGGTAGCAAGATCCCGATCTTGAGAAAAAGGTCTACGCAAGTATAGATTGTCGTATTTCCGATAGCTAGGTCACGCTCCTTAGCGAGTGCGATCAGGTCCTCTGACGAGAAGAGCCCCATCTGCTCCCCTATCAACTCTAAGATAGCTTCGCGCGTGCGGCTACGGTTCAACCCCTGCTCCTTGATATAGTTTTGTAGCAAGAGACGCTCCTTAGCCTTGAGACTCTCAGAGAGACGAGACATACGACCTAGCTGCGATTAGAGACCGAACTCCTGTCTGATACGCTCCACATAGTCCAGCTTCTCCCAGGGAAAGAGCTCGACCTCCATCTCTATGGTACCTCTGTGGAAGGTCTCGAAGCTCTTCTTGACCCAACGCACATCACGCCCGAAGTGGCCATAAGCTGCGGTCTCCTCATAGATTGGCTTGCGTAGGTCAAAGCGCTGCTCGATAGCATAGGGTCTCAGGTCAAAGACCCGCAAGATGCGCTGTGCTATCTCGCCATCGCTCATGTCGATAGTCTTGCCAGATGTGTGAACGTAGATGCTCACTGGCTCTGCCACACCGATAGCGTAGGAGAGCTGTACCAGCATCTCTGAGCAAACGCCCGCAGCGACCATGTTTTTGGCTATATGGCGTGCTGCATAGGCACCTGAGCGGTCTACCTTAGAGCAGTCCTTGCCCGAGAAGGCTCCACCACCATGGGAGGCGCGACCACCGTAAGTGTCTACGATGATCTTACGACCTGTGAGACCCGTATCTCCGTGAGGACCACCGATGACAAACTTGCCCGTGGGGTTGACCAGCAGGCGATACTCTTGCACCGCAAAGAGGTCTGCGTACTGCGGGTAGTACTTCTCCACACGCGGGAGCAGGTAGCGGCGTATGTCCTCCGTGATTTGCTCCTGCATCTTCAGGTCGGCAGCATGCTGCGCCTCGTAAGAGTCGTCAGCAGGCTTGATGAAGTCATCGTGCTGCGTACTCAAGACGATCGTATCGATACGCACGGGATGGTTGTCCTCATCATACTCTACCGTCACCTGACTCTTAGCATCAGGTCTTAGGTAAGGCATCAGCTCCGGCTCCTTCTTGCGTATCTCAGCAAGCTCGAAGAGCAGCGCATTAGAGAGGTCGAGAGGTAGCGGCATATAGTTGGCCGTCTCGGTCGTTGCATAGCCAAACATCATGCCCTGGTCACCTGCTCCCTGCTCCTCAGGGTTGGCACGATCCACACCACGGTTGATATCGTTACTCTGATCATGGATAGCGCTCAGTATGCCACAGCTACGAGCGTCAAAGCCATACTCAGGCTTGTTGTACCCGATACGATCTACCACACGTCTCACGGTAGCGTCTAAATCGACGTAAGCATTGCTACGCACCTCGCCAGAGACGATGACCTGCCCCGTAGTGACGAGTGTCTCGCAGGCGACACGTGAAGCGGAGTCGCCCGCTAGTAGCTGGTCTAGGATGGCGTCGGATATTTGGTCTGCCACTTTATCTGGATGTCCTTCAGACACCGACTCGGATGTAAAGAAGTAATTCATACTACTGATATACTGATTGATGTAAATATATTGAGTCGAGGCTACTGGCCCGAGCCAGAGCCTCTGGTTACAACAAGAAAGCACCCCACCAGTCTGACGGATCAGCTCGTGGGGTGCTTTGATATCTCTATGCTTGCTTAGAAAAGGTCCTCCTGCTGCGATCTCTGCTAGAGAGTGGTGCGGAGGTAAGTTTTTAGCATTTTTCTAAGTGGTTGCAAGCTTATCAAATCCATCCACTACGATCCCAAGACTGCATCAGAACTTCTTGTCGTCTCGTGGATGCAAAGGTAAGACAAACTTTTTAATCCTGCAAGAGGGGGCGTTTACGTACCGGGGCGAGCTACACTCGAAATTGCATTTTGGAGTTGACCATACGGGTTCCCTGACATATTCTCCATAAAAGAGGCTCATTTGGAGATGAATAGCCCCTAAAAACAACTAGAGACCGCAGCTAACAAGCGACAGTCTCTAGAGGGATAGGATCGAAAGATACGGACTACACAGCCGA
>CAMCJO010000302.1 GCA_945875135.1 uncultured Porphyromonas sp. | reverse complement strand
TGCGCTTAGCCTTGGCAATGGCTTGAGGCGAGAGGTCGGAGCCGTAGATGTGGTAATCGAAGGAGTGTTCCGAGGAGTCGTCATTGTACACTTCACTACAGAGCTCACTGTCGAAGTCTGGCCACCGTTCGAAGGGGTAGCTCTCACGATAGATGCCTGGAGGCGTACCCGTAGCGATCAGTGCCGCCTCCACGAGGAAGGTGCCCGACCCGCAGAAAGGATCCATCAGATCACACTGTCCATGCCAGCCCGCCTTGAGTAGGATACCCGCTGCCAGCACCTCATTGATAGGAGCACGATCCTGCTCCATACGATAGCCCCGCTTGTGGAGGCTCTCGCCCGAAGAGTCTAGACAGAGCGTCACATGCTGCTCCGCAATATGTAGGTGGAAGATCAGCTGCGGGTTGGAGAGCTTGACCGAGGGACGCTTCGTGCCACCCGTTTGCTCTCTAAAGTAATCGACGATAGCGTCTTTCGTCTTATAGACGACGTAACGACTATGCTTGAAGGTCGACGAGTAAACCACGGCATCGACCGCAAAGGTCATATCGGCCGTAAGCCATTGGCTCCAGTCGAAGTTTAGCAGCGTCGTGTAGAGGATGTCGATATCCTCCGCATCAAACTCATAGATAGGTCTCAGCACCTTAAGTGCTGTGCGGAGGTACAGATTGGACTTGTAGAGCATCTTGAGATCTCCTTCGTAAGAGACCATGCGACGTCCAATCTGTATATTGTTTGCACCGAGGGCTGTCAATTCTTGTTCCAGTACTGGCTCCAGCCCAGGGAGCGTCTTGGCGATCATGGGAAAGGTCTTCGTCATGCTTTATAAGTCGATTCTAGCTGTAAAAGTACAAAATAAACGGCTAACGAGCTACTGTATGTGGCTTCGTGCACTCATCAAAGGGATCTGATAATGTAAGAGAGAAGGTGATCTCCGCCCAGCGACGAGTCTGTGGCGTGAGCTGGTAGTCAGCGCTGCGACACACGCCAGCCAACCACAGCGTGGCATCCGTATGGTTGTCGATGAGTAGCATTGTGGCCGCTCTACGTGAGGGGAGCACCTTAGCGTCGCGTAGGAGCTTCGCTAGAGGCTTGCGCACTTTCATACCCAGCGGGGCGATCCATTGCTCGCCATCGGTAGCGGCTCTGAACTGTAGCTGAGGCATTGCAGCTCGAAGCTGGTCGTAGTCGACCAAATAGCTGTAAGGCGTGAGCGTCCTAATCGCAGGCGGTGGCGTCTCCGAGGAGTCGTGTACCGCTATCGTTATCGATCCTAGCGGGTGATCTAGCATAACCTCCGCTGGCCAGCTCTCGATAGTTGGTAGCTCTAGGCAAAAGTTGGTCGCCCGCTCCAGACGCGTCAGGGTCTCACTGGTCGTGCCTATCAGATAGCCACGATAACGCTCGATGATGCCCCCGCGACCCTCATAGCGAGCATAGCTGTCGGCACGCTCAGACTTTGTGCAGTCCATCAGGAGTTGCTGTAGCACCAAGCGGTCGCAGTCAATCGCTGCGAAGTGGCTATAGAGGAGTGCGAGCGGTGCTATCTGCTGACGGAGCCATGCGATCTCTAGTGGCTGAGTGGCGTCTGTGGGGAGGGTACTCCTTATATAATAGTCTTGCAGCTGCTCCAAGTCTCGCAAGATGTGAATCGTCGAGGCGACCGCCTGATCAAAGGAGGGGTTGAGCTGGTCAAAGAGCGGACGCAACGTGTGCCGGACGAAGTTGCGCCGTATGGTTGTGTCCGCATTCGTCGAGTCCGTCACAAAAGACTGCTCGGCGATTTGCAAAAAGTCATAGATAAGTCGAGGCGGCGTGTCTATGAGCGGACGAATATACTTCCCCTCCTCACGAATTGGGAGCATCCCCCGCAGTCCTCGTACGCCTGCCCCTTGGGAGAGGTTGATCAGGAGCTGCTCCACATTGTCCTCCAGGTGATGCCCGAGAGCGATGCTCTGCGCATCATACCGCTCATACAGCTCATCGAAGAAGTCGTACCTCAGCTTCCGCGCTGCCATCTCTACGCTCACCCCTCTGTGCGTCGCCACATAGCCATAAGTGTCAAAGGAGGCACGCTCTAGGGGCACCCCGAGCTGCTCACAAAGCTCTGTGACAAACGCCTCGTCACGATCACTCTCTGGGCCTCGCAGATGAAAGTTGCAATGCGCCGCTACACAGCGGTATCCTAAAAGAGAAAGCCCCCACAGAAGTGCCGTCGAGTCGGCACCTCCGCTGAGGGCTATGATAACCACCCGCTGGCTCTTTCGGTCTAGCAGCTCATACTGCTCGATCGTGCGACGCATCTGATGCACCAAAGCATGATTGAGTAGCGTACGTCGCTGAGACACAGTGCGAGGGAGTGAATGTCGTAAAGGAAGAGATGAGCGACAAACCGTCTGAAGAGGCTCGTCGCTGGAAGGAAGAGATTTACTTGTCCTCGTTATCCTTGCTAGCGTCAGCCTTCTTGGTACTCTTAGAGGTAGTCGTCTTCTTAGTCGTAGCCTTCTTAGTCGTAGCCTTC
>CAMCJO010000301.1 GCA_945875135.1 uncultured Porphyromonas sp. | reverse complement strand
TCTCCAGCTCATACTTGTCAGCAGGCATCACCTCGACATACATCTCGGTGCCTGTGACGACGCTCTTGCCACTCTCGACGGCATCGCCATTCTTCTTGAAGAGCTGTACTGTACCAGCCTCTGCACTTGGCAGAATAGGCTCTACGGTGACAACGTACTCCACGGGCTTTGTAGATCTAAAGGTTACCTTGACGTTGGTATCCTTAGAGAGGCTGAGGTAGTAGAAGTTGAGACCCGTGTTAGCGATGGGGGTGCCGTCAATTAACCACTCATCGATCTCGTAGTTTTCATCGGGCGTTGCTAGAATCTTGATCTTCGTACCAGCGGCGATCTTAGCGCCACTCTCGATCGGATCTGTATCAACCGTAGCCGTCACCGTTCCGCCCTCTCCAGCTTCAAACGTGATGGTGTAGTCCTCTTGCGGAGCTGGAGCCTCTGAAAAGACTGCATGAACATCTGCATCCTCATTTGCGGTGAATGTGTAGACAAGACCATCCTCTGAGAGTGCTTCTGCGGAAACGGGCTTACCATTGTTCGTATAGGTCACCTGATAGTTGCCTGGCATAGTGATCTTTGCCTTTACGGTGACGACACTACCAAGCGGTATGCGCTTCTCTCCAAATATGCTTAGAGGATTGCCCGTACCATTTGGCTCGACATACTTCGTCTCGAGGTGACCGCCTGAACCCTCAGAACTAACCTTTACAAAAGCAGTGGTCTTCTTCTGGATCGCAGCATTGTAACTCGCAAGACCTTCTACCGTGAAGGTGTATGTGGTCTTACCCTCAGTACCAGCGATAGGCTCGTAGTCAGCATCTTGCCAACACTTGACCTCGTAGCCTGCCTCGGGGGTTACGATGAGCTCGACATGGGTACCAGGAGCAAGCTTATCTCCACTTGTAAAGGGCTTACCATCTGCCGTACCTGTGATCGTAGCATGCTCATCGCAGTCGTAGAAGACTTGGAAGCTTATGACTCCCTCCGTGAAGATGACCTTGATATCTGCGGCTTCCTCTAAGGTGAACGCATATGTGAGTCCCTCGTCCGTAAGCTGGTCAGTAGCTACTGGGGCTCCATTGTGTGTGAAGGCGACCGTAGATCCATGGATGGCGATGGTTGCCATAACTTTTACTTTCGTGCCAATAGGCAGATCTAGCGTCGGGTTAGCACCCTTAGCTGGTTTCTCCCAAATGGTACTACCTGGGGTCTGATACCTAACCATGGCAAAGCCTCCTACACCCTCCTCTTGGACAGAAAGACGTACCGTCTCTATAGGTGCTGCCGTTGCCTTGAGTACAGGCTCTACCTTGAGATCGCCATTGACGATGAGGGTCTTGTTGTTGACCAGCGAACCCGCCTCAAGTTCCGTGCGGACATCATTGACCAGCCAGTAGTCCATCTCGTAGCCCTCAGCAGGCTCTACGTGGAAGGTGACGGAAGTCTCTAGCGGTACCATAGCACCATCTGTCACATCGACAAGATTACCCTCACTAAAGTAGTAAGCAGTCAGCGTACCCTGCCCCTCCTTGGGCTGGATCATGACGATCTGTCCGCGAGACCTCTTAGCGACGGCTGAAAGGGTCAGAGGCGTCTCTCCTACGGTGACACCAATGTATTCAAGATCATCAGCAGGCTTTGTCTCACCATTGACGAGGAAGTGGTCGAGAGCATATCCATCATCAAACCATGCATAGACATCTAGCTTAATGCCTTGAGGTGCGGCATCGCCCGTATGGACTGTCACCTTCTTATCATAGGGGCCATACGAAACAGATAGCCCACCATGCTCGAAGGGATCAATGGTGACGACAGTCATCGCTCTTTCTTCTGTCACGACACTGATCGTGACGGACTTCGTTAGGGTGTACTCTAGTTCGTTTTCATCTTTATAGTTTATGCGTCCTATCTCCTCTTTGCCATCAATAAGGAAGTGCTTAAACTCGTACTTTGGATCTACAGCAGCCGTAATGGTCAATTTTGTGCCTGAAGGGACTTCATCTCCAGAGGCAACAATCGTAGGATTAATGTAACTACCATACTTCACCGACAGCGTACCATGCTCAAATGGCGTGAGGGTTACGATACAAGGTTGAGGCTTCTCTATGACCGCTTCGATGGTCATATCAGAGGTTGCCTGTTCGTATAGATAAGGGTAGACCAAGCTTGAGGGCACCTTGACTTCGCCATTGATGAGGAAGTGCTTAAATTGATACCCAGTTTCCACAGTTGCACGGATACTAATCCATGCACCCTCTTTGACGCGACTACCTGACGGTACATCTTTATCGGGATAACCCGTTGTCACCTTAAGCGTACCATGCTCGGGCTGCTCGTAGGTTATCGTGTAGCTAGACTCCTTGAGTACAGCCGAGATGGTCGTAGCCTCTACGACTTTAAGTCTCTTTTGGTCGGCAAAGTAGCCCGAGTCTTTTTCTATTGGCTCGTCGTTGATGAGCCAATAGTCTAAGGCATGGAGATCATCATTTGGGATGATCTTCACTGTGAGATCACTACCCACAGCAACCTCCTCTCCTG
>CAMCJO010000300.1 GCA_945875135.1 uncultured Porphyromonas sp. | reverse complement strand
GGTTACTGAATTGTCGGTCGTTTCGGTAAAAAACACTATATTTGTCGGCACAATAGTGCTCTTGTGCTGTAAGCTGCTGGAGAAGAGAATCATTCGTGGTGATATCAGGGCTGTTTTTCACCTTAGCTTCGCATGAGTGCCAGATATTTTCTAACAACACAACAACAAACAGATTACACAATCTATGAAACAAACAACTACCCTCTGGAGTTTACTCCTCACGCTCCTCATGGCCGTCACGATGGGTACGGCGCAGGAGACCGTAACGCCACGTCTGCAAGCTGCACATGCAGGCACATCCCTACGAGCTGGCGGTACCCTGACTGGCTTTGGCTATGCTGATCGCTCTGCAGGGCCTGACTACGTCGGCGTCGGTGCAACGAACATTTACCTCTCTGCTTACATCCTGCTACCCGATGTGGGTGCTAATAAGATTGAGAAGATCTCCTTCCCCGCAGTTAAGGCTGACAAGGTCGCCTACCTGCTCGTGCTCTCAGCAGATGGCAAGAAGACCCTCTACAACCAGAAGTGCGAGATCGCAGCTGGCATCAATGAGATGACCCTCACGACCCCCTTTGCTACTGAGGCGGGCAAGCGCTATCTCGTAGGCTTCGCCACAAAGGCTGTAGGTAGTGCTGAGAGAGATAAATTTGTTCTCCCCTTTGATGGCAAAATCGAGATCGATGATGCGCTAACTGTCGCATATGGTAAAGATCCTTTCCCCACAGACAAGAGTACGCTGGAGACCTTTAAACTAGGTAGTGCTAAGGGTGCTAACCTCGGTTCTGTACTTGTCTTCGTCACACTGCAAGACAACAGCAAGCTACAGAACCAAGGCTATCTAGTCAGTGCTGATGGCAACTTTATAATGGCTACAAAGGACGAAAAGCGTCCTACCAAGATCTCTCTCCGCAACATCGGTATGAACGAGATCACCTCTTTCGATCTTACCTATCAGTTTGGCGCAGGCGAGGTCAAGACTATCGCACAGACCGTAACCCCCGCACTGACCTCTGGTCAGATGGGCGAGTACACCTTTGAGATCCCCGCAGAGGCAGAGGGTATGGGCACGGTACACTTTGCCATCGCTAAGGTCAATGGGCAGGAGAATGCTTATGCAGATAATCGTGTAGACCTCCCCTATAAGGTCGGTGACTTCTCTGCAATGATCGATCGTGAGACGGTCATCCTAGAGCGCTTTACCTCTGAGCAGTGTGGTAACTGCCCTGGTGCAGACCGCTATGTCAAGGCTGATATCGACAAGATGAAAGAGGCTGGACTGCGTGTCAGCTACATCATGTATCACTCAGGCTACTTCACGGACTTCTTGACGATCCCTGAGAGTGAGAAGCTCTACCGCTACTTCTACTCTGATGCGGGTTCGTTCGCTCCTGCTATGTCTATCAACCGTACCTACCTCCCCAAGGAGGGAGCACTCGTACAGCACGCCGCTGGATATAATCCCAATGAGTGGACTACCAAGATGAAGAACGATAAGCAGGGTGTCAAGATCGAGCGCATCGATCAGACTATCTCTGATGGTACACTGGAGGCAGTTGTCAGTGGTGTAGCTCTCAAGAACTGCTTTGACCCAGAGGATCTCTACCTGACGGTCATCGTAACGGAGGATAACATCCCCGCTAGAAGTCAGGCTGGAGCCGGTAAAGGCTACAAGCACGAGGCGGTACCTCGTCTCTTCCTCACCGCTCCTACGGGTAACAAGCTCAAGGTCGAGGCTGATGGCTCTTTCAAGGTCACGCTACGTGGCACCCTCAGATCTACTTGGGTAGGTAGCCAGTGTAATGTAGTTGCTATCGTTCACCCAAGCATCACACAGCCTAACAGGGCCAACCGTGCAGTACACACCGCCGAGACAGCTCCACTAGGCTTTGGTCTTGCTAACGAGGCTGTAGCTCCTGCACAAGCTCCTATCGTAACGGCTGAGGATGGCTACCTAAGCATCCTAGGTCGTGTCGATGCCTTCGAGCTATACGACATGTCTGGTGCACTCGTCACAACGAATGTAGGTACACGCCTCCTACCAGGCACTTACATCATCCGCATCTTCAGCGATCTACGCGTCTACACCTCCAAGGTGATCGTTCGCTAAAGCTTCGTCAGATGCTATGATAGCCACCTTCTAGACAGTAGTATGGCTGCAAAACAAAGTCTGGGCTTGAACATGCGTCAAGTCCAGACTTTGTCTTTTATCGTATAGCGTTTGTGTCAAAGCGATACGTCGCCGTTAAAACCGCGATGCTGTAACCTTTGACACAACGGACGCCCTCCGACTCGACACTCTCCGTGCGTCCCTACAGATCGGGGTTACAGCGTTTGATGAGTGGAATTGTCGTGCTGACGTAGCTTGTGTAGGGGCGGACCTACGTGTCCGCCCGCAGAATAGACTGCGCTCAGGTGAGGACGGGCGGACACACAGGTCCGCCCCTACGGTGGAAGCCTCCACCCCGCCGAGCGGTTCACCCGAATGAGACTGTTGCACGTATAATCGGAGCGATCTATTGCATATCTCGCTGACTAT
>CAMCJO010000299.1 GCA_945875135.1 uncultured Porphyromonas sp. | reverse complement strand
GAGATGTAGAGAGGTCTCGTGGGCTCGGAGATGTGTATAAGAGACAGGTGCGACTACATCACGGAGATGACCTTTGAGGAGGGTGTCCAAAAGATTGGTAAGGATGCCATCAGCCACTGTAGTCGCATTGAGCGAGTCTCTATGCCGTCTACCATTACGGAGCTAGGAGAGGGATGCTTTAGCTATATGAACTCGCTTCTAGAGTTTCGCAACTATATGACCACCCCGCTACAGGGACGTAGTATCTTCTTTAGAACTAAGAAGTACAATGCGACGCTCTATGTCCCAGCTGAGTCGGTCGAGACCTACAAATCACAGACTACTACGTGGAATGCTTTTAAAAATTACTTGTCTCTAGAGGATAATAATCAGATCAATCCCTCCTCCTACAAGCTTGAGGATGATGGTCGTACACTGGTCGCATGGAGTGGTTCGGAGACCCATATAGATATGTCTCAAGACAAAGTGCTCAACCGCGTGCGGACGATCAAGGCGTTTACCTTCCTCAATAAAGACATCAAGCGTATCGTCCTCCCTGAGGCTCTTGAGACAATCGGCGAGGGAGCCTTCCAAAACTGTGAGTCCCTTGCTGAGGTAGTCACCAATGAGCGTCTCAGATCTATCGGTAACCGTGCCTTCTGGAATGACTTTGCGCTTCAGAGCTTCTCCTTTCCGCAGAGCATTGAGTCGGTAGCGAGTGATGCTTTCGGCTATTGCACGGGGCTATCTAAGTTTGTCATGGCATCGCCCAACGAGTACTATCAGGTCGTGGACAATGTCCTACTCTCTGCCGATGGTAGCCGTCTCGTCTGCTACGCTGCACTACGTGGCGACAGCTATACGCTCCCAGCAAGTGTGACCACAATTGAGAAAGACGCAGCTGCTGGTGCCGTAGGTCTCGTGACGCTAACCCTCCCCGAGGGACTCAAAGAGATCGGTGAGAGTGCTTTCCAAGGCTCAAGCAAGCTGACGAAAGTGCATCTACCAGCTTCACTAGAGACCTTTGGAGATGGTGCATTCATGCGCTGCAAGTCGCTTGAGGAGTACTCAATCGCTGCGGGCAATGCACACTACGCTGTATATGGCAAGACGCTCTACTCGGCTGATCTGAAGACTCTTGTGGCATATCCTGAGGCATTTAGCACTGTCGCAATGATCCCAGAGCAGGTGACCGCTATAGCTGCACGTGCCTTCCAGCGCAATGAGTCACTCAAGGAAGTGACCCTCCCTGCCAACCTGAGGGAGCTGGGTGACTACGCTTTTTACCACTGCACTAACCTACGCAAAGTGATCGCTCTGATGCTAGAGCCAGTCAACCCAGACTATACGGGTGAGAGTCCTTTTGGTGAGATCAATCTCAAGCTCGCTACTCTAGTCGTACCTATTGGCTCTGCTGATAAGTACACAAAGGCGACTATGTGGAGTGACTTTGGCACCATTATGGAGGGTGATACTCCCGTAGCTGAGGGTGTCATCACGATGACAACTACGATACCTGTGGGAGAAAAGATCTTTTTCGTAGCTCTCAATGTAAATAACAACTCCTCCACGATCGAGGGGGTACGTATAGAGGGCAAGGATATGATCGTTGACCAGCCTACTATCACGATCCGTGGCGACATAGCTACGCTCGTAGCTGCTCAGTGTCACCTCACACAGATAGACGTAACGGGTGCTCCTCACTTGACGACGCTATACCTACAGAAGAACCAGCTCACCGAGCTAGACCTCTCTCAGTCGGCACTTCTCGAGTCGGTCATCCTAGCTCACAATAAGCTACAAACTATTCAGTGGACGGCGATGCCTAACCTAACCGCACTCTTCCTCTATGACAATAAGCTCACCTCTGTAGATCTAACGGGTATGTCACAGCTCACGACGCTACATATCTACAACAACCAGATCGGAGCTAACGCTATGGAGCAGATCGTCAACGCACTGCCTCAGCGCAATCCTGAAGACAAGGCAAACTTTATGGCAATCGATACGCAGAACGCTAATGAGGGCAACCGCTTTGAGGATCGCTTCTTCAGCATCACAACGCCTAAGAACTGGACGATCTACGACTACGCAGGAGGTGCCAACGAAGGCAAGGGGGTCGTCTACACCTCTATCGAGCAGCAGCCACTCACGGGTGCTCTACGCCTTGTCGTAGATGGTGCTATGCTGCAGATCACAGGAGCCTCCGAGAGCCAGATCGTCAGACTATACGACCTCGCTGGAGGACTCCTCTACAGTGGCAGATGCAGTGCTGAGGGTAGCTGTATGCTCTCTCTCACCGACTACCCCGCAGGCAGCTACATCGTCACCGTAGGCGATCATGCTGAGCGCATCTACATAGATAGATAAGCGATGATACAACGCTAGCGCAATACGATGCTAGCTTGATACACGATAAGAGGGGGCACCCACTGATGGGTGTCCCCTTTCTCTCATATATAAGATGTATCCGTCGTATCAAAGCAAGACGAGTAACCCATCCCTCTAACATCTAATCTCTCCTCACTAATTGCTATCTTTGTATGCATAACGACTGATGACA
>CAMCJO010000298.1 GCA_945875135.1 uncultured Porphyromonas sp. | reverse complement strand
ATAATCCCCCAATCTCCTTGTCATCTTCGCTTCGCTCAGATGACCCAGCACCAGCAACGTGCGCGTGAGGCAAAATTTTTGGGAGGCGATGAAGGGCAATTAAGCCTGACGGACGTATCACCCCATAAAGATTTAATGGGGCAAGGAGCTTGCTCGTTTGTGGCTTATTTCAACGCCCAACTCGCAAAAAAACAATCACGCATACCTTCGTTGCGCTCCCTGCAAGGAAAGCGTCTAACTGAGCTAAACGCTCGTCTTCGGGAGTATGGCGAAGATGCCCTGAAGGAGGCTGTTGACAATCTCGTGTCAAGCGAGATGCTCAATGGTCGGAACGCCAGAGGCTGGCACGCTACTTTCGATTGGTTTATCCAGTCCTCAAACTTCACAAAGGTTCTAGAAAACAACTACAAAGAACTCTTCACCTCCAGTAACACTACCAATGCGACTACCTCAAAATCATACGATCCTCGTCGAGGATGCTCTCCGACTGCTACGAGCGCAAGCGACTACTACACCTCGTTTTAACCTCCCCTTCACGACAGCTCAGGCTGAAAGCCTTCTAGAAGCTAGCTATCGGGTACTTGTGGAGAGACGTTTGCGAGAGTTTACGCTGGATAGCACCCTCCAGCAAATCATCGCGCTCATCGCTTACTACCTAACAAATCCAAGATGCAAGTTTGGCTTGCTTCTGTGTGGCACCGTGGGTAACGGCAAGACGACTATGCTCCACGCTATTCGAGAGCTCATCTTCTTCACCAACAACAATGGTCTATGGGACGTTCCCTACCGTACAGTGTCTGCCCCTATGTATGACGCTCGAGAGATAGCTCAGATATCGAAGGACTTCCGAGCCTTTCGCAAGCTGAAGAGTTTGCCCTTGCTGTTTTTAGACGACCTAGGGAAAGAACCCACAGAGCGTATTGAGTACGGCAACATAACAACCCCTGTTGTGGAGTTGCTAGAATACCGCTACGAAAATATGCTTCCAACCATTGTCAGTACCAACTTAACACCGTCTGAGATGGGACGCAAGTATCAAGCTCGTATAGCGGATCGATTTAACGAGATGCTTGAGATAGTTGTTTTCAAAAACAACTCCTACAGAAGTTCCACTTCCACCTCCCCACAACAATGAGCAATTCAGAATCTCCCAACCAGACCTTGAATAGTCTTATGGATAAGCTTAACAACATTTCTGCAAAGCTTGACAACCTTCTTGTCTCTCTTGACAACTCTCGTCCCACTCAAGAGGAGGAGGTCTACTACGATGTCACCGACGTGGCTAAGCTCTGCAAGGTTGCTCGTCAGACGGTTTACAACTGGGTTAGTAGAGGAGTTTTGTTCGCGAATAGGGCTACAGGACGACTGCTATTCAAGCAGTCAGATGTAATAGCCTTTCTAGAGCAACGCTCTCAACGCCCAACACGGTCGACAGCTAAGTCTAAGATAGATCCAGAGGCGTTGTCCGAACAGGAGCTAAAAGCTCTTGCTGAAGAGCAGGATGCCCTGTATGAGGCAGAGCGAGCTTATCAGATAGCTCACGCCTATGAGATCAATCGGCTAAACAACTCTCACTTCAATGCTTGCCTCATCGTCAAGAAGAGGTTCCGTATTGGGTCTGCTGAGCTGAAGCGGTGCTGCATGCTCTATGAGACTTGGGATCCAACCATATCCTAGCGTACGTGTATACACTATAATCAATCAAACCATAAAACAGTATGAAGTATAATCCTATGGGTACTATTAAGGAGTTTCATTTATTTGCAGGAATCGGAGGTGGAATCTACGGAGGCTATATCTTAGGTCACTCGTGTTGCGGAACTGTAGAGATTGACGACTACTGCCAAGAGGTCTTAGAACAAAGGCAACAAGATGGCTGGATGGATTCATTTCCAATATATGGAGATATAACGAGCTTAGATGGACGTGACTTCAAAGGAGCTTTTGACATTCTTTGCGGGGGGTTCCCTTGCCAAGCGTTTAGTCCTGTCGCCCGTGGTAAAAACATCTCAGAGAAAAACCTTTGGCCTGAAATGCTTCGGTTCGTCAAGGAATCTGAAGCTCCAATCGTCTTTGGTGAAAATGTTACGCTTAAGGCGATACGAACAGCCTCTATTGATCTAGAGTCTGTCGGCTACAGAGTTAAGTACTGCCAGCTTTCGTGTGGCGACCTTGGTGCTGATCATAGACGTAATAGGTACTGGTTGCTTGCGGTTAAGACACCTAGCACCCTAAGTAAAGTAAATGAAAGTCTAGAGCGTCTTGGAAAAGTTCAAATGGGGTGCTGGGTTACACCCTTTAGTGAACTAAAAGACGAAGTCGTTACTAATCGGACAGCTCAATTGAAGGCTATCGGAAATGCTCAGGCTCCATTAGTCGCTGCAACAGCTTTTCGGATCTTGGCTTATAGACACCAAAATCAAATCTGTAACTCAGTCAAGGTTCTGGAGGAAGAAATCAATCGCTTCTTTACTGTTCAAACGACTTGGCCCAAGTTTCACGGGAGGGATCGTGTAATGGTTGCTGGGTGCGGGCGGGAGCGT
>CAMCJO010000297.1 GCA_945875135.1 uncultured Porphyromonas sp. | reverse complement strand
CCTCGAGCTACTCCAGCAGGCCTACTCGACGATACAGCACCGCAAAGGCTAGCCGATTAGCTGTCGCCACACCGGCTGTGAGCCTTTGCTGATGATTGCTATCTCTCGAGCAAGTCCTTTAGAAACTTACAGCTCTTGTCGACTTCTATTTTATTTGTAAATACGCCTTCGTAGCTCTGCTCCAACAAATCATTGATGCAGGAACCATTGAGCTGAGCACTCCCTCTAGTGCCTCTTCCAGACCAATGCATCTGGAGGATTGTGTTATCTATGAGTCTGCTGTCATATACAGATACAAGAGCGGTCGTCACCTCGTCGCTCTCATCAATGCCGACGAAGTAAAACATAAACACGGAGTCGCTCTCTGACATACAAGTAAGAAACTTATCAATGTTGTATGCCTTGGGGTTAGAGCCCAAGTAGAGGACTTTTGTTTTGATGTCCGTATAGGTTTTGGTGTTTGAAAAGCTACGGACATAATCCCCTATATCGTTTTTTGTGTCATACGTGGGAAGCATCTTCTCCATCTCCCGTAAGTCTTTCAGTAGTCTGACCCGCTCTTCAGAGGAAGATGTGATTAGGACTTCTATGAGACGTCCCCTTACATTAGTATTCTCTATGTGTGCGGCACAAATGATTGCATCTTTCACCTCCTTGCAGCGACTATTCAAATCTTGTGAGAGGGTGCGGTAGTCCTCTGAAGATACAAAAGCAGCGGCGCGACTTGGAGAGTCAAAGAGCCTTCGCTCCTCATCCTCCGTTAGCGTCACTTTTTTCTTTGTCGGTTTGATGTTATGAGTCTTTTCGACTAGGCGCTCTAGGTTCTCCTGCCAGGTAAAACCTTGATGATACGCAAAGAGATCGTCAAAGTCCTTTGGCTCATTGCGCTTGTTTAGCTCGCTAATATCTTTACGGATATTGCCCCCCAAGAAGCTCCCTCTTATATTAGTCAGGGATAGCTTTTGGGAGCTGTGGCTTATCTTGTCGATAAATGTGCTGTTGATCATGTAGATTAGGTTGTCTAGATCCTTCCGCACGATTACAACAAAGCAGGGGATGTGATCATACTTCTCCAACCTTGAGAGCGATAGTACGACGTTGCTAAAGCTCTTGTTTTTGCTGTAGCAAAACCGGCAGCAGAAGTAGTCATTCCGATAGAGTGCTTTACCATCTTGTGTTAAGTCAAATCTCTCCTTAGCAAGAGCTATAAGCTCTTCCTTGGTGTTGAGTGCATTGTTGTCACAGACAAAGTCGATAAAGTCGTGTACTTGCTGATTCATAGGTCAAAAAGAGGTTTTTGATTGGTGCATAGATCGTCGTGAGAGTCTTTATGTCTGAGCTGCTCGCTGAGTGTGTTGCGCTCCCAAAAGACCCCTCCCACATAACCCTGTATCGTATCAGTAGCTGTGGCGATACGCTTAGCAGCCCATAGGCAATATTCACGATTCAGCTCGATGCCACAGAAATCTCTATGCAGTTTCTTAGCCACTACGGCAGAGGTGCCACTACCCAGGAATGGGTCAAATATCTTATCTCCCTCCTTAGTCGAAGCTAATATAAGTTTGGCAAAAAGCTTTTCTGGCTTCTGTGTGGGGTGGTCGGTGTTTTCAGGCATGGACCAAAATGGGACGGTTATATCATCCCAAAAGTTGGACGGATAGGTGATTCGAAAGTTCCCTTCGCTTGTCTCTGTCCAGTCTTTGGGCTTTCCGTTACTTTTGTAGGGGGCTATTACTTTTCGTTTCACCTTTACAGCCTCTACATCAAAGTAGTAGTTCTTAGGATCCTTTACTGCAAACCAAATATCTTCCATGCTGTTTTTCCAATTGTTCTTAGCACCTCTTCCCTTATCCCGCTGCCACGAGATACGATTGAGGATCGTAAGACGCTCTTCGATAACTCGTTGCATAGATGCTGTAGAGCGCCAGTCGCCACACATGTACAGCGAGCCATTGTCCTTTAACTTATTGCATACCTTGTAGAACCAGCTTTGTAGATACTCCTCGTATGCTGCACTGCTTCTTGATGAAAACTTGTTGCCATGAAAGTCCTTATCGAGATTGTATGGAGGATCAATGATTATTAAGTCAAAGTATGCGTCAGGGATATAGTCAATACCATCATATAGATCGGCATTGATCAGCATAGACTCCTTAAGCCCCATTTTAAGGTCCTCTAAACTACTTATAGATTGTTGCAGTAGAGGTTCTTCGTCAGCTTCGATGCGCACTGTCTTGTTCCTATTTGATATCTTTCTCTTCGTCATAATTAGTAACTCTTCTAGTTGCACACAAAGATACCAATTTGTGACTTAAAGACTCTCTCGTTCCAGGGCTGACTCAGGGCTGACGCATTATAAATGACAAGCTGATTTTGGTGTTGAGGGGAGAATGAAGGGCCTAAAAAGTGAACTCAATATAGTCGCAAAAACTCTTCATTTTTTCTCTTCAAAAAGCTTGTCCATGTCGTAGATTTTTCGTACCTTTATGGCTGATAATCAATACGATGAGTAATCTTTATGAGCATATTCAATCAGCTTCTAAT
>CAMCJO010000296.1 GCA_945875135.1 uncultured Porphyromonas sp. | reverse complement strand
CAGGGGTGGGTGCTTTAGTACGCTTCGTGTTGCACTTACTACTGGAAATTGCGTTATATATACGATGAGCGCATCGACCTCTCTACTCCTTGCTTGTCGCTAATGTGTCGCTTCTGAAAAGGCCATTATAATGCGTCAGCCCTGCCCCGCTTAGACCCGTACAAAGAGTACAAGCACCCCGCTATAGAGACACCCAGCTCGTGATATTCGCAGAGGCTAGCCCCCAAGTCACTAACCGCTTTTTTCGTACCTTTGGAGAGCATTCAGTAATTATGGTCGCACGAGACGACCTTTCTTTCACTCTATCTCATTCTATCTCATGACTAGAAGAAACTTGTTTCGTAGCCTCGTGGCTCTCATTTTCTCTACATTAGCTCTGCCTATGACTGCACAGCAAGGGACCAAGCAGATGACCCCAGAGATGCTCCTCACGATGCCTCGTGTAGGGAGCTACGCTCTAGCGCCTAATGGTAAGCAGGTCGTATACAACGTGTCCCAACCCTCTATCCAGGACAACAACAGCCGCACCTCTATCTACCTCATCAATAGCGATGGCTCGGGACGTACCGAGCTGACCGCACCCTCAGCTGGTAGCGAGTACACTCCTCGCTGGAGCCGTGACGGTAAGCAGATATACTTCATGCGTGGCACCGACCAGGGCATGCAGCTCTTCGCGCGCACCCTCAGTGATGGTGTAGAGCGTCAGCTCACCGCTATCGATGGGGGGATCGTCGACTATCTCTTCTCGCCCGATGAGACGACGCTGCTCTACGTGCAGGACATCAAGGCTCGCCCCGTCGTCACGGACGTCTATCCTGACCTAGACAAGGCTGACGCGCGTATCATCGAGGATCTAATGTACAAGCATTGGGACGAATGGGTCTCAACGATGCCACACCCCTTTATCGCAAAAGTTACGGCACAGCCCATCACCAAGGGGCTGGATCTACTCGAGGGTGAGCCGTATGAGGCTCCTATGCGTCCACACAATGGTATCGAGGATATAGCTTTTAGCCCTGATGGCAACCTCATCGCCTACGCTTGCCGCAAGAAGACAGGCCTGGAGTACAGCCTCTCGACCAATAGCGACATCTACCTATATAATGTATCGACTGGCGAGACGACCAACGTCAGCGAGGGCATCATGGGTTACGACACGAACCCTGTCTTCAGCCCCGACGGTCGCTCGCTCATCTGGATCGGTATGGAGCGCGACGGCTACGAGTCTGACCTACAGGTCATGTATCTCTACGACTTGGCAAAGAAGCAGTACCGTCCCCTCACGGCCGACTTTGAGTACAACATCTCCAATCCCACTTGGAGTGCCGACAGCAAGACTATCTACTTCATCACCTGCCGTGAGGCGCTGACCCATCTATACAGCTATCAGCTGTCTAATGGTAAGATCAAGCAGATCACAGATGGGCAGTACGACTACACTGGCTTTGATATCAATGACAAAGGTGTCTGCGTAGCCTCTCGCCAAGCGATGACCTACCCGACAGAGCTCTTCATGGTCAATCTGAAGAACGGCAAGGCTACCGCACTCACCCAGGAGGACAAGCCAATCATGAGCCAACTAGGCGACCTAACTTGCGAAAAGCGCTGGATGCCTACAACCGATGGCGGCAAGATGCTCACATGGATCCTCTACCCACCGCACTTTGACAAGAACAAGCAGTACCCCTCCATCCTCTATTGTCAGGGTGGTCCGCAAAACACCATTAGCCAGTTCTGGTCTTACCGCTGGAATCCACGACTCATGGCGGAGCAAGGCTACATCGTCATCCTGCCCAACCGTCACGGCGTGCCGGGCTTTGGCAAGGCGTGGAACGAGCAGATCAGTGGCGACTACAGCGGGCAAAACATTCGCGACTACCTCACCGCAGCGGACTTGATGCGTAAGGAGCCCTTCATCGATCCTCATCGTATGGGCGCTGTCGGCGCTAGCTACGGTGGTTACTCCGTTTACTACCTAGCAGGTGTACACGAGGGCCGCTTCGCAGCCTTCATCGCTCACGCTGGTATCTTCAACCTCGAGGCACAGTACCTTGAGACCGAGGAGAAGTGGTTTGCCAACTGGGATATGGGCGGTGCTCCTTGGGATAAGGACAACGCTACGGCTCAGCGCACCTTTGCCAATTCCCCTCACAAGCTGGTTGACAAGTGGGATACGCCTATCCTAATCATTCACGGAGAGCATGACTACCGCATCCTCGCTTCGCAGGGTATGATGGCCTTTGACGCAGCCAAGATGCGTGGCATACCAACGAAGATGCTTCTCTTCCCCGAGGAGACGCACTGGGTCCTCAAGCCTCAGAATGCACTCCTATGGCAGCGCACCTTCTTCGACTGGCTCGATCGTTGGCTCAAGAAGTAAGAGGCCGTGATAGATACACTCGTATTTGATTTCGGAGGCGTTTTAGTGGATCTCCAGCCGGAGGTGTCGCTAAGACGCTTTCGCGAGCTAGGCGTCCAGGATATCGACGAGATGCTCAACCCGTACCGACAGCTCGGCGTCTTCCACGACCTGGAGATGGGTCTCGTGGGGCG
>CAMCJO010000295.1 GCA_945875135.1 uncultured Porphyromonas sp. | reverse complement strand
CCATCCAGCCGAAGAGCCAGCCCTCCCCTTGTCAGCGACACCACTACCTGCATCACTCTTGCCCGTACCAGACTCTGCGCCTGTCGGCTTCTTACGGTCGAAGAGTCCAGCCACCTTGTTATCCACATCACGCTCAGAGGGACCAGTAGGCTTCTGCACGGCCTTGGGCTTTTCTTTCGTTGGCGTAGCTCGTGCAGGCGTAGGCGTAGGACGTGGGGTAGGGGTAGCCTCAGGAGCCTTAGGTGCTGGTTGCTGAGGAGACGCAGGCTGTGCATTCTCAGAGGTCGCAGAGGCAGGACGAGCTGAGGTAGATGTGGCAGCCACCAAGTCTCCTTGATGCTCGATCTTGTCGCCAAAGTCTGGGTCTACACCTACGGAGATCCATATCTCCTTATCTCTCGTGTGCTTTTGCTCAGAGGCATCCATACTGAGCCAAAAGAGCAAGCCCACAACGAGTAGATGTAGCAGCAAGGCTACACCTCCAGCGATCCATCTATCCGAGCGAACCTTAGACATCTCTCTCCGTCTCGTTATCTTGTAAAGCTTCTGTCGCCAAAATCATACGTAGTCCAGCGGTAGCCGAGGCGTTGAGTACCTTGACGATCCCACCATACGACACCGATTTGTCGGCGTAGAGGACTACGTAAGGATCCTCCTCCTCGTCGTGTGCAGCTCCTATCTCGTAGAGTCTAGCCTCTAGCTCCTCGACAGGTAGCATCGTCACTTCAGGTGCACTCTCTGTGGATATGTAGTAGTAGCCCTCGGCATCGATGGTGATGCGTGCTACCGGCTCTTGCGTTGTGGCGGTCGACTGCGAGGAGGGCAGATTGACCTTGATCGCATTCGGTACCACCAGCGTGCTGACCACCATAAAGAAGATCAGCAGCAGGAAGATGACATCGGTCATCGATGCCATGCTAAATACAGATATATGCTTACTGCGTCTCTTGATACTCATGAGCTTAGCATTAAGGGGTGTAGCACGATTGCTTACAGTTCGTTGATCACATCCATAAAGTCTAGCGTATTAGCCTCTAGACGATTGACGATGCGGTTGATCTGTCCGACCAAGTAGTTGTAGAGGAAGAGCGTCACGATACCGACGATCAGACCGCCCACGGTCGTAACCAGTGCTTGGTAGATACCGCTCGAGAGGAGCGATACGTCGATACCACCAGGCGCATTAGCTAGGTCAAAGAACGCCTGCACCATACCGGTCACCGTACCTAGGAAACCAATCATCGGAGCACCCGCAGCGATGGTTGCTAGCAGGGGTAGTCCACGCTCGAGACGTCCCACCTCGTAGGAGCCTACGTTTTCGATAGCGGGGAGTACCTCAGAGGCAGGCTGTCCGAGACGCTTGAGTCCCTTTTCGATCATGTGCGCCTCGGGGGTGTTTTTCTCTTTGCAGAGGGCTATCGCACTATCTTTGCGTCCCATCTGGAGGTAGTCTTTGATGCGTGCGATAAAAGATTCGTCTGGACGATTAGCCTTGCGTAGCTCGATATACTTAGCTACAAAAACGTAGATAGCGACGAGCGAGAGAAGCAGAAGGACGATCATAATCCATCCGCCAGCGCACGCCAGCTCCCATAGAGACATCGTAGCGGGTTCAGTAGTTGTCTGCTCAGCTACTGTATTGGCAATCTGAAGTATAGGATACATAAGTTATTCTTACAAGGGTATGTTTATGAGTTAGAGTGAGCTTGTTTGAGATACTGTGCGATGGTCTCCTCGAGGCCTAGGTAAAGGGCATCGCTGATGAGTGCATGTCCTATGGAAACCTCATCTAGTGGCGTCACATGCTGGACGAAGTAGGCGAGGTTGTCACGACTCAGGTCATGACCCGCATTGACTCCTAGACCGACACGGTGTGCCACCTGAGCAGCCTCCGCAAAGGGAGCAATAATCACCTTTGGATCGCCACTCTGCGCCATCTGCGACGCATAAGGCTCCGTGTAGAGCTCCACACGATCGGCACCGATCTCTGCAGCAGCCTCGATGTGTCGTGGGTCGGTCCCAACGAAGAGCGAGACACGTATGCCCGCCTGCTTCAGACGCTCGATGATCGGCTTGAGCAGGTCACGACAATCATCCACGGCCCAGCCACTGTCGGAGGTGAGCGCGTCAGGCTTGTCCGGCACGAGCGTCACCTGCTCAGGACGTACCGAGCAGACGAGGTCGAGGAAAGAGTCAGAGGGGTAGCCCTCGATGTTAAACTCCGTGGTGACCACCTCTCTGAGGTCTCTCACATCTTGATAAGTGATGTGTCGCTCGTCAGGCCTCGGGTGTACCGTGATCCCCTCGGCACCAAACTCTTGACAGCGACGTGCTGCCAGTACTACATTAGGCGTGTCTCCGCCACGTGCGTTGCGGAGGGTCGCTATCTTGTTGATGTTAACGCTTAGTCTCGTCATCTATAAATGTCAATCTACATTTTCAATGCTACAAATATATAGCTTTCTGACGAAATGGTCGTTTTAGACCCAGCGCCAGCCAGGGTTGACATATTACAATAATTTAGAACGGGCTACATATCGATACGATGCTGTGTCGGAGAAAACCGATTTCCACGTGGATATTTT
>CAMCJO010000294.1 GCA_945875135.1 uncultured Porphyromonas sp. | reverse complement strand
ACCCATCCCACGGATACAAACCATCATCTGTGACCTCCGTAGGAGGTGATACGAAAGACCCGTCTCACGTATATACGGCGGCATCGTCTGTGACCTCTTCAGGAGGTGATACGAAAGACCCGTCTCTCGTATATACGGCGACATCGTCTGTGACCTCCGCAGGAGGTCAGACGAATCATAGCCCCCAGTCGGAGGGCGTAGCCCGAACGACTGGGGGGACAAGACGCTACCCATGGATCGACCCCTTGTGGGTCGGACTAAAAACAGAATTTGAATACCTCACCACTTAATACCTTATCCCGACTATGGCTATCAAATATATACCTTACACTCCCAACGTACTAGAGGGACAAGCCGTCCTGGACAACTTCACCCGCACGCAGCGCATCCTGCGCTATCGTGATAGCGACCTCATCTACGAACGCACGCAGCGTGGCATGCCTCTCTACGATGTGATGCAGACAGAGCAGCTAGGCGATGACCCACATAGTGACAACCTTATCTTGCGTGGCGAGTGCGTCTCCGCCTGTGCTTATCTCAAGGATCAAGGCATAGAGGTAGACCTCGTCTACATCGACCCCCCTTTCGCCAGTGGTGCCGACTACGCCAAGAAGGTCTACCTGCGTCGCAACCCCAAGGTGGCAGAGGCTGTTGCCAAGGCTGAGACAGAGCTAGACAATGAGGAGCTACGTGCTTTTGAGGAGACTATGTATGGAGATGTGTGGGACAAGGAGCTATACCTCAACTGGATGTACGAGAATCTCCTCGCCATCAAGAGTATTATGAGTCCTACCGCCTCTATCTACGTACACCTCGACTGGCACATCGGACACTACGTCAAGATCCTTATGGACGAAATATTCGGAGAGGAGAACTTCCGCAATGAGATTATTTGGTGCTATAAAGAAAGAGAGTCATCCAAACGATATTATAACCGCAAACATGACTGCATATACTTCTATACAAGATCCGACGATTATGTCTTTAATTATCGTGCGATTTGGGAGGAGTATTCCCCTGTAACGCTTAAGAAGTTTAAGTTCCTTGATCAAAATGGTGAGCCTTATAGACTTCGATACAAAGATGGAAGAAACGATCCAACAGAGGAAAGCGAAAACACTTATCGCCAATATCTAAAAGACGCAGAAGGTACACTTCCTAGAGATTGGTTTGAATTAGCGATCGTAAATCAAGCTGCAACAGAAAGAGTTGAGTATGCAACACAAAAACCAGAAGCTTTACTAGATCGTTTCATCAAGGCTAGTAGCGATGAGGGGATGCTGGTGGCTGACTTTTTTGGGGGCAGTGGGGTTACGGCGGCTGTTGCTACCAAGCTGGGACGACGATTTATACACACCGATGTTGGGATCAACAGCATACAGACCACTCGTGATAGACTGCGTAAGATACCCGGTGCCACGGCACAGATACTCGAGATACAAGACGGGGTGAGCCTATACCGCAACCCACAGCAGACGATGACCAAGCTCCGAGAGCTGATCCCAGGCCTTCGCAACGAAGATGCTCTAGACAAGATGTGGGAGGGTAGCATCCTCGACAGCAAGGAGGGTATGATCCCCGTCTACCTGCCCAACCTTATGGACTCCACGACACGACTCCTAGACATTCCCCTGATGAATCGCATACTCAAGGAGGCTTTTCCCGATCTACCCGATACAGTTTCGAAGGTCATCATCTACTACATTGACATGATAGACCGAGAGGAGCTAGAGGCATTTATCAAGAAAGAGAATATCTACCCCATAGCAGTAGAGCTACGTGACCTCAAGGTGGTTCTAGACAATGTCACCCTAGAGGATGAGATGGTCTGGCACATAGAGCGCAACAATGGCTCGTTGGTAGGTCGGATTGTGATCGACAGCTTTCACAGTGATCGTGTAGAGCGGAAGATCACCGAATACAACGAGCGTCTTCTGCAGCAACCGATCTATAGTAAGCGGCGCCCCACGCCTATCACGCTGAGCGAAGAGGGGCTGGAGCAGATTGAGTACCTAAGCCTAGACTGCACCCATAGCGATGGACCGTGGCACAGCGACACCGAGCTTATCATTGACAAGTTGGGTCGGGTGACACTCGATGGCACAGATACCAAAGAGCTATGGGAAGGCTCTATAGCTTATCCTAGTAGCGGTAAGCGCCCGCTACGCATCAAGGTGCGCAACATCTGTGGTGATGAGACGATCTTCCCCCTTTCACAAGAGTAGCCACCTAAGCTCAATTCTCTAGTGAGAATTCTCAAATATCTACGTGGGCATGGAAAAACTCTTCGGAGGAATGAAATGAAACTTCGGAGGAAATAAAAATGTCCGCGTGGAGATCTGAGATTTTCCACGTGGAGAATAAGGATCGGAGCGGTCAGAGCTATCGGAAGGCCCGAGAGTGTCTAGCGAGACGGCGTCCGCCCCCCGAACCAGCCTGGACGGGTAACAAACTTAATGCTGTAACCCTTCGATACAGCGGACGCATGAGACGTGTAGTGATATGTGGGGATGCGCTAATGGACGCGGTGGAAGGGGACGCAGAGCTCGTGCGGCTAGCCTTTGCGGTGCTGTATCGTCGAGTAGGCCTGCTGGAGTAGCTCGAGG
>CAMCJO010000293.1 GCA_945875135.1 uncultured Porphyromonas sp. | reverse complement strand
GAAACTCCAGTTTCATAGGTAAGAAACTCTAGTTTCATAGGTAAGAAACTCTAGTTTCATAGGTAGGAAACTCTAGTTTCATAGGTAGGAAACTCCAGTTCCAACGGGGATGGCACTACAGTTTCATACGGGAGAAACTCCAGTGCCAACGGGTGTTGGCACTAAAGTTCCATCAGTTGGAACCAAGCTTAAACGCAGATTGAGCCGTTCGCAGATATGGGGGATTTGCGACTGCTACGGACGATCGGTCGACTAACGAAAAAGGGCGGACACATAGGTCCGCCCTTAGTAGGAGTATTGGGTTGTGAATTCATTCGCTAGCCGTTGCTCTGCTGGAGCTGCTGGTCGTGTCGGCGCAAGAGGTAGAGGAGCCAGCCTCCGTAGAATAGGTGGTAGAGTGCGACGACTAGGTAGTAGGTGGAGACGGTCTCGGCGAAGGGGGTGTGCCAAACGTAGATGAGTAGCACCAGGAGGGCCACTTGCAGGAAGAGGTTGAGCAGTTGGATCTGTAGGTGCACTCTTTGCCGCCCGATGATGTCGGGGATGACGTTGATGATGGAGGTGAAGAAGAAGATGAGCAGGTAAACGAGCATGGCGCGTATGATCTCTGTGCAGGCTACGTACTCGGGAGCTAAGAGCCAGCGAACTAGATAAGGCATAGCCCACCAGAGAATTAAGAGCGTGGGGATGCCTGCCACGAGCGTTAGCATGAGCAGCGGGCGGACGAGCGGTCGCCAGGGTGCCTGCGCATAGTGTGCTGCAGCGAGACGGTTGAAGTAGACCTGACTGACGTTGTCTGCGATGAGCTGTATGGGACGGCGTGCCAGCATCGTTGCCATAGTGACCAGTCCTATCTCGACGGTGGTGTAGCCTAGCGGTAGCATGAGGATCAGGATTGACCCGAGGAGGGTGGTGATGGCTGCCTGAGGAAGGCTAAAGAGGGGGAAGGCTCTGTACTTGCGAGCCACTTGCCCGAGCTGAAGACGATTGGTCGAAGTCTTCGCTTGCCGGCTATGCTTCAGGGGGCTTAGGAGTGGAATGAGCGCGAGCAACGTCGAGACTATTTGGGCACCCCACAAGCTCCAGACGGTGGGCGAGAAGAGTCCGAAGCCCACTTTGAGTCCATTATTGCCTAGTCCCTGCACCGCTTTGCTGGTGGCGATACGCTTGAAGTGACCTAGGCTGAGCGCATAGTTGCTGAGTGTAGCGCACAGTCCCAAGGTGCAGACGATGGATGGAATAAGCCAGAGCTTGCCCTGCAGGGTAGCGTAGCGGGTGGTGCCGATCCACGGCTCGAAGGCTAGGGTGAGGGCGAGTAGGGCGAGCGTCACTAGAGCTGTAATCCAAAGGGTGAGCCGTAGCAAATGGTTTCGCTCTAAGGGCTCTTGGCAGACGACGATAGCCTGATCGTAGCGTCCCCCCACGGCGATGCTGAGCAGCGTGGAGATGGAGAGGATGAGTGCTAGGTCGCCTAGCGTGTCTGGTGTGTATAGTCTACTGACCCACGGTAAGAGAAGTAGGGCTATCAGCTGTACCCCGACGCTGACAGAGAGGAGTAGACCGCTGTCGGCTAGTATGGAGCGTAGTGATCGGGGCACTTTCACAGCTTTAGTATAGATCGAGGACGGCTAGGAGCAGGTAGACGGCTGGCACCGCTAGGAGCAGGCTGTCTATGCGATCGAGGATGCCGCCGTGACCTGGGATGAGCTTGCCCGAATCCTTGACGCCAGCCTGACGCTTGAGACTGCTCTCGAAGAGGTCACCGATGGTGCCGAAGATGGCGACGACTGCAGAGGTAAGCAAGATGTGCAGCCAGCTTAAATCTGTAAAGAGGAGCAGGCGTAGGATGACCGCTGAGAGAAGGACGAGGATGAGTCCCCCGATGGAGCCTTCGACGGTCTTCTTTGGCGATATGCTTGGTGCCAGGGGTGTCCTGCCCCATCGTGAGCCGACGAGGTAGGCGCCCGTGTCATTGACCCATATAAAGATGAAGATGGCGAGGAGGAGCAACCCGTTGAATTGTGTCATTGAGGACGAAGGCGTGGGATCTAGCGTCAGTCTGATAGCTAGCGCGAGGGGTACGGCTATGTAGAGTTGGCCGATGAGGCTGTTGCCGAGACTGGGGAGCATAGCCTGGTGCGGGAGGAATGTGGAGCGACAGACCACATAAAGGAGGTAGAGCAGGTAAGGAAGGAAGATTCCTGTGCCGTGACTGATCGCCATGCCATACTGTGCCGTGGCGTAGAGAAGCCAGACGGCGGCTGCGCAGTCGAGTACGATGCGGAAGATGTAGGGGCGGTTGACGTCGGTGAGTCGGTTGAACTCGATGATTCCTGCCACGGCAAAGACGGAGAGCAAGATCCACAATCCCCAGACCATGGAGAGGACTAAGGTTAGCACGATGAGTGCTACGTAGATAGTGCCCGAGATAAGGCGAGTGGTAAAGGTCGACATGGTAGCGTTGTATTCAGTGATTGTCGTGTGTTGGGTAGAGCTTAATAAGTTAGTCGGACAGAGACGCTCAGCGAGTGAGTATCTCTGCCCGACTTCTAGATAGGACTATTCGTCACTTGTAGGCTCCTCATCCTTTTTTTCATCTGAGGAAGCGGGTGTAGGCT
>CAMCJO010000292.1 GCA_945875135.1 uncultured Porphyromonas sp. | reverse complement strand
CTCTCCGCAGTAATAACAATCAAACTAGAAATAATCAACTAACACAACTATCGCAATGAAAAAGTTATTTGCAACGTTATCATGCATGGCTCTACTCACACTGGGCCTCACACAGATGACCTACGCACAGGAGGCTACGGCAGATGCAGTAAACTCTGCGGCTACAGAGGAGGTGACACCAGCTGCCACTGATGAGGCTGTTGAAGTCGACATGGAGGCTGTCATGGAGCAAGACGCTACAGCTGATCAGACCTTCCACCAGGCTCTCAAGACCAAGTTCATCGAGGGTGGTGCTGACTTTATGGCACTTATCGCACTCGTCCTGATCCTCGGTCTCGTTCTCTGCCTAGAGCGTATCATCTACCTCAACCTAGCAGACAATAACTACGAGGCATTCCTACGCAAGCTCGAGGAGGCTCTCAACCGCGGTGACATGAACGGCGCTAAGGACATCGCACGCAACACACGTGGTCCCGTTGCTTCTATCGCATACCAGGCACTGATGCGCTTTGACCAGGGCATCGACGTTGTCGAGCGCTCTATCGTCTCCTACGGTGGTGTACAGGGCGGACTCCTCGAGAAGAACCTCTCATGGATTACCCTCTTCATCGCTATTGCTCCTTCACTCGGATTCCTTGGTACCGTCGTTGGTATGGTCATGGCATTCGATAAGATTGAGAAGGTTGGTGATATCAGCCCGACGGTCGTCGCTGGTGGTATGAAGGTGGCTCTGATCACGACCATCGGTGGTCTGATCGTTGCTATGATCCTACAGGTCTTTTACAACTACATCCTATCTAAGGTTGAGTCTATCCTCAATCGTATGGAGGATGCCTCAATCACGCTAGTTGACTTTGCTATCAAGTACAACCTCCATAAGTAATACGCAACCATGGCAGTAACCAAAATTCGTAAGATCTCTAGCTGGACGCTACTAGTACTCTTAGTAGTCTCCGTTGCGGTCTGCCTTGCGTTCTTCGTCGGGGGAGTCGAGCTAGATGCTTCAGGCAATAAGGTCTATGCCAATACAGACTTAGTCTTGTATTGGGGCTATGCACTTGTTGCGCTGACGCTCATAGCAACGATAGTATTCGCTATCGTCTCCCTAATCCAAGGGTTCCGCACAAATCCTAAGAGAGCTCTCCAGAGTCTCTTAGTATTCATAGTCTTGATCGTGATACTCGGCATCACCTATGCTATAGGCGATGGGACTCCGATATCTGTCAATGAAGACTCAGCACAATACAACACTCCAGGGTGGCTCAAGATCATCGATATGTGCATCTACACCACCTACACACTAGTGGCTCTCATTATCGTGGGTGTCATCTGGGGTGGTATCCGCAAGCGTCTTGCCAAGTAAGTAATCAAACACATCAGTAAAGAGCAATGTCTAAAACTAAAAAGAAGGTACCCAGTATCAATGGGTCATCCATGGCCGACATCTCTTTTATTCTTCTGATCTTCTTCTTGATTACTACTTCAATGGACACCGATCAGGGACTAAAGAGGCGCCTACCGCCGTTGGTTCCCCCCGAGCAGCAGCAGCAAGATATTGAGATACGTGATCGTAACGTGCTCCGTATCCTTGTGAACCGCTCGGATCAGATAGCTATCATCAAAAAAGATGCGTCAGGACGTGACGACATGGCTATCGTACCTCTTGATAGGCTCAAGGATCGTACTGTCGAGTTTATCCTCAACCCGCAAGATCTGCCACATCTCCCAGAGAAGGAGACACGCTACATCGCAGGACTAGGAGATCGACTCGTGACGATATCTTCGTATGCTATCTCCCTCAAGAACGAGGTCGAGACCAGCTACCAGATGTATATCGACGTACAGAACGAGCTACTCCGCGCTTACAATGAGGTATGGGATATCGTCGCTCAGAAGGAGTATGGTCAGTCATACGATGACCTTACACCAGACAAGCAGAAGGTTGTAGTCGACTGCTATCCGATGCACATCTCTGAGATGCCACTCAACTCCTAATCTTCAACTTATAGCGCATTATTATGGGAAAGTTCAAACAAGCTGGAGGGCGTACGATGCCTGAGCTGAATACATCCTCACTGCCAGACTTGATTTTTGCCTTTCTGTTTTTCATCATGATGGTGACGAGTATTCGAGAGGTTACACCTAAGGTAGCCTTTCAGAATCTCCCTACAGCCACAGAGCTAACCAAGTTGGAGGAGAAGTCTCTTGTATCCTTTATCTACGTAGGTAAGCCTATTCCAGAGCTACAGGCTAAGTTTGGTACAGCACCAGCTATCCAGCTCAACGACCAGATTACCACAGATGCCTCTGCCGTTTATGGCTTTGTCAAGGATCAAGAAGCTCAGATACAGGACGAGCGTCGCAAGCTGATGACCATCTCTATCAAGGGCGATGCATCTACCAAGATGAAAATCATAGCAGATATCAAGCAAGAGCTACGTCGTGCTGATGCACTGAATATATCATACTCAGCAAGACCTAAGCGAGATAACTAATAGAGACACGTTGCGCTAAGCAATAGACTCTCTCACTTAATCACGAGGAGGGTGCTACTTACAAGCAGGGTAGCATCCTCCTCTTTTGTATGACGGGCATGTCATAGATCTGTGGTGAAAGTCCACACGGGG
>CAMCJO010000291.1 GCA_945875135.1 uncultured Porphyromonas sp. | reverse complement strand
ATTTTTTAGTAGCTTTGTAACGTCGTAGTAACGATAAGGTGATCCGTGCTGGCTACCTTTGCACCGTGTCTTGGTAGGCTCATGGCGACCTCCGCTAGTTGCTACGGCATTACATATCCTAGTTAATCTGATATCCAGTTAATCTATGACAAATAAGACTTATCGTCTACTCTTCACACTACTAGCACTCTCTTGGGGGCTACTCCTGACAGCAGCTTGCCAGCCCAATGGACGACAAAGAGGTGCCGAGCAGCCTCATAGTGAGACCAACCAGACATTTCTAGCATCGCAGCAGGACTACGACCTACGTGTCGCTGGCACCGCTTGGGAGGCTGGCGACGAGATCGGTATTTACGTACGTCGCACGGCGCAGAATACGACCTGGTCGGCTAGTCAATTACAGCATAGCAACCTACACTACAAGACCGCTCGTGGCGGTGGCATTGCGACCTTCGACCCCGCTGACGAGCAGCAAAAGGTGCAGTGGGACTCGTCGATGAAGTATGACATCCTCGCTTACTACCCCTACACGGCTCAGACGCAGGAGGGCAAGATCGCTTACAGTGTCGCTGATCAGGCTACGCTCAAACCTCTGCTTATCTCGGACAATCTCTCAGCCATTGCGCCCGATGTCGCAAAGGAACTAATCTTTCGTCAGGCGCTCACCTCGCTTCGCTTTGAGATGCGCAGTGAGGATGGAGGCTCTCTAGAGGGCGTCACGGTGCGCATCGTCGGTATGCCGACGACAGGTTCGCTAGACCTCTTGAGTCGTCAGTGGCAGGTCGATGACAGCTCTACGGCCGAGATCTCTGTGCCTGTCACCGTCTCGGGTGCTACCGCTACGGCCACCGCACTGATCCTACCTATCGAGACGACCACGAGCGAGATGAAGGTGCTCTTCACGCTGCCCAACGGACGTACCTACACCTGGCCACTACGTGAGGGGCAAAGCCTCCTCTTGGGACAGCAGCGCACCCACACCATCACGCTCAAGGATACTGGTACGGGCAAGGTTGCAGAGGTTGGCCGATACTTAGAGCTACCCGCCAAGAAGAATCTCCCCAACACGCTGGAGGTGCAGCACATGCTCCCGAGCAATCCCTCGGCACGCAACTACTTCCTACTATATGATACGAAGCTTCATCTAGCTCACTATGTCGCCTATCCGCTCTACAAGGACCTAACAGATAAAAAGGTTGATCGCACTAATGCTTGGGGCTATGATCCGTACATCTCTAAGGCGTATCAACCAAACTTGACGGGGGCTTATGACGGCTACTCTCGAGGACATCAAATTCCCAGTGCAGATCGACTCTCCTCTCGGGCGGATAACGCTAGCACATTCTACTTCTCTAATATGGTCCCACAGAAGCAAACCCATAATGGGGGTATCTGGAGTAATCTAGAGGGGCAGGTACGCAATCTTGCTAACAGTGTCGACACGCTCTATGTAGTGACGGGCGTAGGCTTTAACAGCACAAACTATCAGTACACACAAGACCGAAGTGGTGTGGACTGCCCGATACCTGACTACTTCTATAAGGTAGTCGTATGGCGCGACAATCAGGAGCGCTGGCACTCCAAGGCGTGGTGCATACCACACGAGGGCTTTTCAGGAAAACCTAACAACTACCAGAAGACGCTCCGTGAGATGGAGGCGAAGACTGGCTTTGACTTCTTCCCTGCGCTCAACGATGTCAACGTACTTGATAACTAATCCGCAGCCGACCTACTACTATGAATAAGCTACTAACGACAATCTCTATACTACTCGCGACGCTACTCCTAGCTACCTCTTGTACCAAGGAGCAGTCTCGTTGCTCCACTTGCCCCGATGAAGAAGGCTCGCAAGCTAAGGACTACATAGTCTTCAAGAGCAACATACGTCTCGGCGGCAAGGAGGTACGCGCCACGAACGAACGCTTTGACGTGAGCGACCAGATCGGTGTCTATGCGCGTGGAGCGGAGGAACGCAATAACCTGCACTACCATGCCATCCCTGGGGGTGAGATAGCCATCTTTCACCCCACGACCACGTCTGACCGCATCTACCCCAGCACTGTCAAGGAGCTAAACTTTTACGCTTATGCGCCTTACCGCACAGCCGTTCAGAAGGGGGTTATACACCTTGATCTGATTAAGGAGCCTGTCGATCTCCTCTGGGCTCATCACCGTGAGGTGGCACCTCGTGTAGAGAAGAAGGAGTACACGCTCCTCTTCGGTCACGTGCTCTCACGCATCGTCTTCACGATCCAGGGACTTCCCGCAGGTGTGACCCTGCAGTCGATGCAGCTACAAGGCGTGGTCGTCGAGGGGGACTTTGACGTCCTCACGGGCGAGCTACGCACACCGTATAGTTCGAAGGAGACGCTCCCGCTCACCGTTGGTGCAGACCAGCGCTCCGCTTCGTCTCTCATCCTTCCTAAGGATATTGTGGACGCACAGCTACAGCTCACGCTCAGCAATGGGCGCACCTACACCAAGGAGATCAAGCAGCTAGACATCATCAGCAACAAGATTTACTACTACAACATCACTCTCGACGAGCAGCAGGGAGGTATCTCCATAGACCTTGTCAACGGACAGATCGTGGACTGGGAAGACGATGGCACCATTTCCAATATCGTTGCCAC
>CAMCJO010000290.1 GCA_945875135.1 uncultured Porphyromonas sp. | reverse complement strand
TAGACGACTTCAATTTCTAATTCATAAACCTATAACCAAATCAACTATGGCAGAAGTAAAGCTAAAAAAGAAAGTAACGCTTCGCAAGAAGCAAGAGCAAGCAGACTTTACCTTCGATGGTAAGCTGAAGATCAAGCTCATCTGGAAAGCAAAGGCGATAAGTGGAGATATGGATCTATGCCTCTTCTTCAAGAAGAAGGATGGCTCCGTAGGTGGCGTCTTCTCAAATCTATACCGTGGCAAGAAGAGCGACCTGGGTAGCCTTGACACGTTCCCCTACATTCTCCACATGGGAGATGAAGCAGGAGATGAAGGGGGCGATGCTACTGAGGAGATGGAGCAAATCAATGTCGCCAGCCTTGAGGAGATCGATGAAGCTTACGCATGTATCGTCAACTACACCGCAGCAACCGAAGAACTCGATGTAACTTACTCACAAGCCAATGCACGTATCGAGATCCAAAGCGACTCGGGCGACTACCTTGAGGTGCTAGCAGACTCTCCCGAGGAGGGGCCAGTGTACTGCGTTTGCTCCATCAAGAACAATGGTGGTACATACGCCCTCAAGAACGAGAGCCAAGTGATGGATCTGAGCCGTGCCTTTGAGGACATCCCAGGCTTCGCTCTAATTTGCAACTAAGCTATGGCGCCCCACCAAGACAAGGTCACCCTCAAGCACAAGGTGACTCTTCGTAAGAAGCAGCACAGTGCTACCCCTACTTCGCCAGAGCAGGCACCAAAGTCTAGCAGACGTAAGGTGTGGATACTGGTGATCGTGATAGTAGCACTCATCGGTGGTGGGTATCTCCTCTTCAACAATAGAGATGCTCAGCCCACCGAGAGTACCGAGCTAGTCGCAGCTACGGAAGTGTCTCCATCTGATAGTCCTGCAGGAGAGCAAGCCTCTTCTCTAGACGCAGATGGTGATGCAGCTCCAGAGCTACCTGATGCCCCTCAGTCGACAGAGGCACAACAAGACTCAGAGGCGCCTGCCTCTGCAGCTGTGGCTTCTGAGCCAGCCGAAGGGCAGACTGAAAAGCAGACTGCAAGTACTGAGAGCAAACCCGCACAAGGTGCTAGCACTGCTACGACAGCTGAGCCTAGAGCATCTGCCTCTGCTACGGTAGACCCCAACAAGTCTATAGACGAGGTAGCTCTAGATGTCATCAGAGGCTTATATGGCAATGGCACTACTCGTAAGGCGAACCTCGGCTCTCGCTATGCTGAGATTCAGAAGCGAGTCAACGAGATGTACCAATCACAGCCACGCTAGTCTATCTCTGACTTAACTACTGAAGGTGTGTCAAAGGGGCCACTATTGGAGCCTTTTGACACACCTTCTTTCTTGCACTACCTATTCTAAAAGTATGTGTCTACTGCGAACAAGAATTGGTCTATAAATATCTTCTTGAATGCCGAGATATTGTTTTGCTCATAAAACATCAGCATCGCCTTCTTGTAGTCTATCGAGTCTACACTGCGAAAAGAAATCGGGCAGTAGCCATCTGCGATCAAGATCCCATTGCTTACAATTCGAGCTGTACGCTTATTGCCATCTGCAAAAGGCTGTATATACGATAGCAGGAGCAGAGCTAGAAGAGCCTTTTCAAACACCTCGCTCCTATTATTGATCAGCAGACAACTCGCCTCTAGAGCCTCCCTAATTTGGAATTCATTATCGAGTGGCTGGTAGTTTGTACCAGTGATACCGACACGGCGACGACGGATATTGCGGGGCACCCCTAACTCCTTAATGAGCAGTGAGTGGATATTCTCTATACGACTTAGGGAGAGTTCTTTCAAGTAGTCTGGGTTGTCGAGGATGAAGTCGAGAGCCGCTTTGTGGTTGAGTAGCATGACAGCTTCCTCTTTTGTCTTTCCACTCGCTGTTTGTCTCTCCTTCAGAAGGCACTCCGTCTCAAGTAGCGTGTAGGTATTTCCCTCTATTTGAGAGGACTTCCACGACAGGTCAATACCCAGACGCTCCATCTCCTTTTGGTACTCTAGCTCTGTCATCTCTGACAGATGCTGTCGAAACTTTGCCTGAGCCTCATTGAGTGTAGCCAGTTCACGCGCCCCAAACAAAGCTACCTCTGGCAAGATTTCACCGATTAGGTCAAAGCTAAAGCACTCCTGAACCTTACGATCATCTATATCCCGAAGGAAATAGGTATCTAGATCGAGTGGCATAGTCACGAGAGCTTGAGGTGTGAGCTTATAGCGAGTTGCTGGCCCTTTGCCTATCACCTCTACATACCCCTTCTCTACACAATCGGCAATGATGCGCTTTAGGGTACGATCACTTATCTCCTCGGTAATCGCCCCCCCTATGTCAACCCGCTTAGATAGCGGATGATAATGCAAGTATTGCAATATTTCTACCTCTGTCGTCATACTGAATGATCCTCTAATCGGGACAAAGATACCATCTTTTTGCGCAAAATCGGGACAGCGTGGCCCGATTTTGTGCTTTTATCTCGTCGTCTTGGTCCGATTCGATGCTGTTGCCGACCCTTTATCGTAGCCACGGCTGACGCATTATAATATAATGACCTCGTCTATGCCGTGCTTGTCGCTTATGTGTAGCTTCTGAAAAAAAACGACTATGATACATCGGCTCTGGCTGGGTAAACGCTACGTCGAGTCGTTACAATA
>CAMCJO010000289.1 GCA_945875135.1 uncultured Porphyromonas sp. | reverse complement strand
GCGGATATCTTCAGGACTTCGAGGTCCTGGGCGTCGTAGCAAGCGTATTCAGCGATCTCTTGCACCGTGTCGGGAACACTATAAGACTCAGCACAGATACCTGCGGGATACTGGATCAGCTGCGTCTGCTCCTTATTATATAGGACGCCATCGATCGAGGAGTAGCAAGGGTTGCTCGGATCGACCTCAATCTCGAGAAGCATCGTACAGTCGTGTAAGGGGGCGACCCCGAGACGCGTCGTCTGCGGTGGCAGATACATGTAGGTGAGACAAGAGCAGCGGGCGAAAGCATACGACCCCACCTCCTCTAGATGATCTCCCAGCGTTACCTCCGATAGAAAGTAGTTGCTCGCGAAGGCTAGACCCGCAATCTTGCGCACCTCCTCAGGCAGTGTAAACTCCTGCTCCTCCTTAGCCGCTGGGTAGTGTAGCAAGACCCTCATGTCCTTGCTATATAAGATGTTGTCCTGTACGGCAAAGTGCTCACTCTCAGTCGCAACGGCGATCTGCGTCATGGCCAGACAGTCCGCAAAGACCCCATCGCCTAGACGCTCTACCGAGGCGGGGATGAGCACCTCCGTGAGGTCGCTACAGTTGCTAAAAGCCATCTCCTCAATCACCCGGATGCCCTCCGAGAGCGTCAGACTGCTGAGCCTGATGCACCCATTGAAAGCGTTGTCGCCGATCTCCTGCACATTGCTGGGGACGACCAACTCTTGGAGCGCCGTACCCGTAAAAGCACTGCGATCGATCCGCTCCACCGTGTCAGGCAGGTCGAGCGCCCTAAGTGAGAAGCACTCGCTAAAAGCAAAGGCACCCACACGCTTCAACCCCGAAGTCAGCTCTAGCACCAACATACTGTCACAAGACTCAAAAGCTCCCTCACCAATCTCCGTGACGCTCCCTGGGATCGTCACAGACTCTAGGCTCTGGCAGCAGGAGAAAGCACTCTCTCCGATCTGCGTCACCCCCTCGGGTATCTCAACGCTCGTGAGTGCCGTGCAGTCATAGAAGGCGTAGTCACCGATACGGGTCACCCCCTCCCTTAGCACGATCGCTGTGATATGCTCTCTAAGCTCATGCCACGGGCTCTCCGCAATAGGGTAGTCGGGTATAGCGCCCGCACCCGATAGCGTGAGCGTCTGCTCCTTGGGGTCGTATAGCCACGAGAGCTGCCCCGTCTCACCGCTCTGTGGCGTCTTGATCCTACTCATTGTTTTAGTCCTTATTTGAGACTGTCGACTTTTGCGACAGTCTCTATTTAGGTAGTTTGGTGAGCCATTCGGCGATCAGCTCCAGTACCTCGGGAGCGATCGTCTCGCTGATCTGATAGTACTCGCTCACGGCTCCTGTCGTCGCATGCTGCAAGAGGTGGTTCAGTCCCTCCAGCTTGCGCACTTGACGCGGTGTCCCCGTCGGGAGACTCTGCTCGATGACGGGCAGATGCTTGTCCGCTAGCACCTGTTGGTCTAGCGAACCATTGAGCGCCAGCACAGGGCAGTGCGTCTGCGCTATGTCCCCCTTCGGATCATACTGTGTGAAGTAGATCAGCCAAGGGGTCAGCCCGTCGGCGAACTTCTTGAGATCCAAAACCAAAGCAATAGGAAGCTGGTAATGTCCCTCCGAAAGCACCTTGGTGACCAAAGCTTCGCCACGCAGGTCACTCTGAGCCGCTTGGTCAAAGGTTGCCACAGCTGCTCGCAGATACTCTGCGCGAAGCTCTTCCGAGAGTCCCGCCTGAGTAAGGGCAAGGTCCATCTGGTCTTGTAGCACCTCCTTGCCAGGTAGCGTGCTACCCGCTAAGCTAATGATGAAGTCAGGGATGCCACGAGCTGCCAGCATGAAGGCGATGGTACCGCCCTCGCTATGCCCCAGCACGCCCACCTTGTCGAAAGTCTTCCGACCACGTAGGTAGCGAACCGCAGCTGCTGCATCGTCCGCTAGCGTTGCGGTAGTCGCCTCGGCAACAGTGGCCGAGTCTATATCGTCGTGATAGCCACGATCGTCGTAGCGTAGCGTCGCTACGCCATGCCGCGCCAAGTAGTCCGCCAGCACGGCAAAGGGCTTATGCTCTGCAAGGGTCTCATCACGATCCTGTATGCCCGATCCAGAGACAAAGAGCACGACTTGGCTCACACGGCTCCCCGCCTGATGCCCGACAGGGTAGGTGAGCGTGCCGTGGAGTGGTGCCGTGCCATTGTAAAAGGTCACCTCCTCCGTCTCGTAGGGGTAGGGCGGCTGTGGAGTCTGCGGACGATCAGCCTTGGCGGGCTTGCTGGTCCGTACGAGTGTGAGCGGTAGCGTCATACCGCCCTGAGCGAAGGTGCCCGCGATGGTGTCGCTACTCACGAGCTTCCCCTCATAGCGAACGTATAGATTCGGAATGGTGATGACAATGCCCTCGGCAAGCTCGATCGTTGCCTCGATACCGGTCGCCATCTGTGACGGACTATCCATCGTGCAGTAGATAGTCTCTTGTTTATCTCTGAAGATGTTAAAGCGAAGGGGTAGCTCCGTGCCTGAAACTTGTAGGGTGCCCTCCCAGATGCCGAAAGGAGGCGTTTGCTTTGTCTTTTGTTGCGCCGATAGGAGCAGTGCGCCACAGAGGTAGCAGCAGAGGAGTGTGAGTAGTTTGCGGGTTGAGGTCATAGGTTCTGTTGTTATGGTTATGTT
>CAMCJO010000288.1 GCA_945875135.1 uncultured Porphyromonas sp. | reverse complement strand
TTGACGAGCAAGGCAGGTAAGAAGTTCAATGCCCGATTGGTCCTACAAGAGGATAGTTCTACCAAATTTGAATTCGAGCAAAAGAGAAAAAAGTAATAGCCCGCACAAACGACCTAGCTCAGTGCCACAACTATCTATCACGACACTTCCCACTTGTCCTATAGTCTTGAAAGATCTATTCTTGGTCTCAAGGTCTTTTGAAGACCTTCTATCATTTGAATTGTCTGCTTATCAAGCAAAAGAACTAAAAAGCAATTGAGCAAGCCAGAAGAGGAAGGTATCCTCTCTGACCTGCTCAATAAGCTAAAAAAGAGCTGTCGTATAATTTCTGTTTGAGGCTCTTATTCGTTAGATCATCTCTAAGTTGCCTTGGTTAGAACCAGTAAGAGAGTCCCAGCTTGAGCGCATTAGGCTTGATAGCGGGCTTGAAATTGATAGAATCCCAAGAGTCTACGAGATCTCCCATATAGTAAAGGGAGAGATCCAGTTGCTTGTAGATATTGACATCTATCGATGCAAGAACCCCCAAGCGATGCTCATTTTGGGCTAGAGTTATGAAGTTGCCTTCATACCCTGCGGCACCCTTGATGGTATTTGACTTGTAGCTGTCGAACTCAGGGAACGAAAGACCTTCTGGTGTCTTATTGTAGCGCACCTTACCTGCGATACCTCTTCCGTAGTACCCACCTACACGGAGCGACAGCTTACCGCCCAGTACATTATTGAGACGTACACCCACGGTCAAGGGGACACGTATCATATGATCCTGCCAAGCAAAAGCGAATCGATCATCTTGCTGACCAAAGCGCACATGCTGTATGACATTCTTACGAACGGAACCTGCATAGAGGTACCCGTAAGTAGCATCTAGCCGAAGCTGTACGCTGACGGGAGCATCCTTGAGGAAGGTGTAGCGAGCTGAGACGCCTAAGTCGGCTGCGAGCCCAGCCCCCTGGATCGGCTTGTCCATGACGGTACCAACGCCAGCCGTGGGACCAAATTCAAACTGAGCTTTGACTGGGAGTGCAAATAGTGTGAGTAGTGTAGCAACTAGTGCTAAGAGAGTTGATTTGTGAAGTGTCATAATTTAGTCGTTTGTTTATGGTTCAACCATGTGGTCTACGGCGACTGCCGAATCAGACGTGTGGAAGAAATCGCTTGGTAAAACGTCTGCAATCTTTACAGGAAGGGTATATTTGATTCCATTAGCCTTGTGCATCTTCCACTGTTTTGTGTCAGGATCTATATTGTCAGTCGACATAAGATAGCTTCCTGTGTAATCTGTCTTGACAATCGTCTCTTTTGTGTTTGGAACAGGAGCTTTAACTGTAAAGCCGAATCCTTTGTAGGAAAACTCGAATTCAATGCTACCTCCGGGAGCCCATGTAGAGTCATCTTCATACGCAAACCAACCGATATGATTTAGATACGGATCCCAATCTAACACCAAGTCATAGTCTAGATGCAATATCTCTTCATTGTCTATCTGATCTCTTGTCACATTCCTACCCTGCTCTGTAACTCTTTTTTCAAATTCAACACTTCCATCCTCTTTTACAATTACCCTAGGATAAGCGACCACAAAGCGAATCTCAGATCCTCCTTTGAACCAACAGTCAAACTGCTCGGTAACTTGTAAATCACCAAGATAGAGAGATGTCACTCTCTTTGGAGCAACCATCAGACCAGATATGTCAATTGATGGCACAGTCAAATTTGAGACATATCCTTTAGGACGGAGGGGGATGACTTTTCCCCTAGGTTTTTCATCTCCATTTATAATGAGAGTCGGGTGTTGTTTCGTGTACTCCTCGTCAATCATAATTGTCTTGACTACCTTGCCACTCTCATCAAATTCAAAGGCTGGAATTGCTTTTGCATCCTCAGAGGTTCCCTCAGAGACATATGCAATGACAGGTCTTTCTTTTTCATTCCACTCTTGACAACTCCTCCAATATAGGGAGAAGTCACAGTCGGTAACACTCCTCAAGGAGGAAGCTGGTAGAGCCTGAAGTAGCTTGCTTGCAAAGCTATTCCCAGTAGATCTGAGTGTAGAGAAGTCACTGAGATAAGCCTTCTCATCATATCCAATCTCGGCATTCGCTTGAATAGTCTTCGCAAGAGATGCAAAGTCAGAGATTGAGAAGTCTCCATTAGATATAGCTGTTGCGATATCTACCGAGCGCAATGTTCCTTGAGGCTGCGTTTCTTCGACATTCTCTTGAGCCTTAGGCTCTTCATACTTTTGGGAACAAGACCCCAATAGCATTGGCATCATAGCAATTAGGAGTACTATGGCTCCGAAGTTTGTACAAAGTTTCATTTGTATAGTTTGTTGTGTTGATTATGCCTACTCTTATTTTTAGGCGCTTTTCGGCTTATGCGCCCCCTCCCTAAGGAAGAATGTCTTTGGTAATGCTTTTCGGCACTTAAAGGGACTACCAGCCTTTACTGCGGGAGGTCGTTTGCGCACACGACTTCTATAGCAGACTTGAGAGGACACGTCCTCAGAGGTTCGAGATGTACCAATCTCTGCATCAACTGTACAGATTGATTCGTTTTACAGAGGCAAAGTTCGTGTTGTTTTACTGTTCACACAATACCCGAAAGGGTAATTTTGCTCCGACTCTGGTTTTTTCACCCTTTCGGGTAATAGATGACTTAGTTCTTCAA
>CAMCJO010000287.1 GCA_945875135.1 uncultured Porphyromonas sp. | reverse complement strand
ATGCAGCAATACCTTGACCTGATAGAGCGTGTCCTCACCGAGGGCAACGAACGCACAGACCGCACCGGCACTGGCACCGTCGGTGTCTTCGGACATCAGATGACCTTCGACCTAGCCGACGGCTTCCCCTTGCTCACCACCAAGAAGCTACACCTGCGCAGCATCATTCACGAGCTACTATGGTTCCTCAAGGGCGATACCAACCTCCAGTACCTGCACGACAACAAAGTCTCTATCTGGGATGAGTGGGCCGACGAAGCTGGCGACCTAGGACCCATCTACGGGGCGCAGTGGAGACATTGGTTCGACCCACACACGGGCCAGACCATCGATCAGATGCAGCAAGCCCTTGACCTCATACAGCATCAGCCCGACAGCCGACGCATCGTCGTCTCAGCGTGGAACGTTGCCGACCTACCCCTCATGCACCTCTCCCCCTGTCACTGCCTCATGCAGTACTACGTCGTGGGGGATAAGCTCGACCTGCAGCTCTACCAGCGCAGTGCCGACATCTTCCTCGGGGTCCCCTTCAACATCGCCTCCTACGCTCTCCTCCTCATGATGACAGCGCAAGTCACGGGGCTACGTCCCGGACGCTTCATCCACACCCTCGGCGACGCACATCTCTATAAAAACCATCTCGAGCAGGCGCGTCTGCAGCTCACCCGCACGCCACGCTCGCTCCCCACGATGACCCTACGAGACCGTGGGCAGTCGCTCTTTGACTTCGTCTACGACGACTTCACCCTCACCGACTACAACCCCTACCCGCACATCCCCGCGCCCGTCTCCGTCTAGCTTTTCACCAGAACGAAAACGCACGGACCAGTAGCGCTACTCGTCTACTCCGATCACTCCGATAGGTCCGATTACTCTGATCACCCATTCTTCATCGCTTGTTAATTCAGAGGAAATTGTTATCTTTGCATCGAGAAGCAGTGGGTCGGTGGACCTATTCACTCTATAAATAGACACTCACTAATAACCCAACACAAATAACTATGACAAAGAAAATCTTACTAGCGCTCGCAGCGCTCACAGCACTCACGCTGTGCTTCTCGTCCTGTAAGAAGGACAACAACAAGCCAACCCCCAAGTCTGAGGTCAAGCTCAGGGTTGAGCCCAAGGAAATAAAGGTGATAGTCGGTCAAACAGCCGAGCTCACTGTAACCGTCCAGCCAGCTGACACGAAGTGCACCTTCGAGACTGCTAATGCAGACATCGCTACCGTTAGCGACAAGGGAGTCATCACTGGGGTCAAGGTCGGTAAGACCGTTATCACTGTCAAGGCTGGCGATGCTACTCCAAAAACCGTTGATGTTGAGGTCATTGAGGCTAGTACCATTGATGAGAGCCGTCTACTTGGCAAGGTATTGCCACAGAAAATGGAAGAGATGAGAGAGCTATTTGCTCCTTTCTACGCTCCTATTTTCACCAAGATGAAAGAGCAGGAGCCTATTGTAAAGGCTGCAAACGAAGCTGAAAAGTGGGAATTCTTCAAGTACACTGGAAACAAAGACTATCTAAACAGCTCTATTTACACTTGCCGAGTTCCTTTTAAAGGTGAGGGTGATAATGCTAAACCAATAGATGGACGTTTGATTGCTCAGATTGTTTATGCTTATGGAGATGAAGTAGGTGGTCCTTGGATGGCTTGTTTCTTCCTCCCATATTCAGACATTCTATTTGACGAGGATCCCGTTGTTGATCCTAATACAGCTTCTGACAAGCAAAAGGAAAGCATGAAGGTCTGTCAAACCATTCTAATGGCTTATGGCTTCACAGAATCTGCTCATCTCATACAGTACGTTGATAAGCAGAAAAATCCAACAAACGTAGGTCTTGCACTCTATAAGACAGGTTTGGAGGGAGGCTCTCTGCAAGGCGTTATCATGGGAGAGAAGCATGATGATGGCAAGTATGGTCTCTCCATAGAAATCACTCAGCGAGAGCCCCAAAAAGAGGCTAGCAGCATGCGTAGTGCCTCTGAGCTAAAGACGCAGTATATTAGCTCTGACCTCAAGAAGTTTCAAGCTCGCTAAAGAAAACTATCAGCACAGCTGTCTCATCTCGTAAGGGATGACAAGACAGATCGTCTGATACGATCATAAAGAGTCCTCCGTCCTCTAATGCTACAGCATAGAGGGCGGAGAACTCTTTTTTTGAGGAATTGCATTAGCAGGTGGAATGTGCGGTGATTGAAATTCTCGGCTGGATAGTGACTGGTAAAGATATTTTTTGTACCTTTGCCAACCGAAGCCTTCACTCATAGAGCGTAGGTCCTTCACCATAGTAATCATAAGCATCAGAGACATACCGATATGAAGCGTACATTCCAACCATCGAACCGTAAGAGAAAGAACAAGCACGGATTTAGAGCTCGTATGGCGACTGCATCAGGTCGCAAGGTACTAGCTATGCGTCGCGCCAAGGGTCGCGCTAAGCTATCCGTATCTGACGAGTACTAGTACCCCGTCGCACCACTTCTCTAACCCATAAGGTTACATGCTCTAGATAGCCCGGCTATCTAGCGTTTGTATAAGCTCACACCTAGAGTATACCCTACTCTAGGTGTGAGCTTGTTTTTTGTCGAGAGAGAGAATCCTCTTAACGTGTAACCCTTTGTAGGGACGCACGGTCGTGCGTCCGTTGTGTCAAAGGTTACAGCATCGTGGTTT
>CAMCJO010000286.1 GCA_945875135.1 uncultured Porphyromonas sp. | reverse complement strand
AGCGGAGGAACAAATCAAGACCCTTGCATTTCTCTTGGCTAAAGTGTATCTTTGTCATAGTGTAAACAGAACCCTAAATACTATGGCAACGATATACGACTTCACCGCCCTGACCTCTCAAGGCAAGGAGCTAGACTTAGCCGACCTGCGCGGCAAAGTACTCCTCATCGTCAATACCGCGAGCAAGTGCGGCTACACGCCTCAGCTGGCTGGGCTCGAGGAGCTACACAAGCAGTACCACGACAAGGGGCTCGTCCTGCTCGGCTTCCCCTGCAATCAGTTTGGCGGACAAGACCCCGGCACCGATGAGGAGATACGCAACTTCTGTCAGGTCAACTATGGCGTCACCTTCCAAATTATGCAGAAGGTAGAGGTCAACGGCCCCCACGCTCACCCGCTCTTTAAGTTCCTCAAGGAGGAGACGAGCCAAGACTCAGACCTGCCGGTCAAGCCGATACGGTGGAACTTCAACAAGTTCCTCATCTCCCGTGACGGCACCGACATAACCCGCTACGGATCGGCTAAGCTCCCGAAGAACTTAGCCAAGGACCTCGAAGCTCTTCTTTAACCCCCGATTAAAGCTATGTTCGACTCTTCCATCTACTTCTGGCTCACCGCCGGGCTACTCCTCCTACTCGTTGAGCTACTCACGCCCGGCTTCGTCGTAGCCTGCTTTGGCATAGGAGCTTTGCTGACGATCCTACCAGCAGCCCTCGGCGCCTCCGCCACTTGGCAGGTGCTTACCTTTTGCATCGGGTCAATCCTCGCCCTCCTGCTCCTGCGCCCTATGGTTCGCCGCCTTAATCGCAACAAGGAGACCGCCCGCACGGGCATCGAGGCGCTCTACGGGCGCACGGCACGTGTCACCGAGTGCATCGACGCTAGTCGAGAGACAGGTCGCATCGCCGTAGACGGGGACAACTGGCGCGCCCGCACGGTGGCACCCGACATGGTCATTCCCCGTGGCGAGCTGGTGCGCATCGTCAGCAACGACAGCATCGTTATGATTGTCGAGCCTATCACAGAAACAACTGAATAACAACCAAAACACTACACATATATGGAAGCATCCCTCATCGTACTGGGCGTACTCGTCCTGCTCGTTATCTACATCATCGCCAAGGGGCTAGTCATCGTCCAGCAGTCTGAGACGATGATCATCGAGCGTCTCGGACGCTATCTCAAGACCCTCCCCTCGGGTATCAACCTGATCATCCCCTTCATCGATAAGCCACGCCCTATGGTTTGGCGTATCACAGCTTCATCCAGCAAGGGCGGCACGCTCGTGCGCTTTATCAATACGGATCGCATCGACCTACGAGAGAATGTCTACGACTTCGCCCGTCAGAGCGTCATCACCCGTGATAACGTTGTCACGGAGATCAACGCTGTCCTCTACTTCCAGATCGTTGAGCCACTCAAAGCGGTCTACGAGATTTCCAATCTCCCCGTAGCTATCGAGATGCTCACGCAGACCTCGCTACGTAACGTGATTGGTGAGATGGATCTAGACGAAACGCTCACCAGCCGTGACACGATCAATAACAAGCTGCGCGACATCCTAGACGAAGCGACCAATAAGTGGGGTGTCAAGGTGAACCGCGTGGAGCTACAAGACATCAACCCGCCCCGAGACATACGCGATGCGATGGAAAAGCAGATGCGTGCCGAGCGTGATAAGCGTGCTCAGGTACTCACCGCTGAGGGCCAGAAGGAGGCTATGATCCGTGAGTCTGAGGGTCGTATGACTGAGTCAGTCAACCATGCCGAGGGTGAGAAGAAAGCGCAGATCCTCGCTGCCGAGGCTGACGCTCGCGCTACCATCCTTCGTGCCGAGGCTGAGGCAGAGGCCATCGAGCGCATCACCTCCGCAGTCGCCAGCACGGGCAGCAATCCTACGCAGTACCTTATAGCGATGCGCTATCTGGACACGCTCGAGAAGATTGGCCGCAACAGCTCTGACAAGACGCTCTTCCTCCCCTATGAGGCGACGGGCATCCTCTCCGCCCTCGGTGGCATCAAGGAGGTCTCTGCCAGCGAGGTAGGCAACCTCCTAACCAAGGTCGGCAAGCACTAATCCCGCTGTAGATACTTCATTAAATACTATCAGCGAAAAAAGCAACAACGGACGCACGGGACGTGTAACCCTTTGTAGGGACGCACGGCTCGTGCGTCCGTCCTCGTTAAAGCCATGATGCTGTAGCCTTTGACACAACGGATGCCCTCCCACTAAACACGACCGTGCGTCCCTACATATCGCTACTCGTAAGATTTGCGAAGGCTAGGACTACAAACCATTTGATCATACAGTAAAGAACACCCACACTATGAGCAACACAGAGCAGATAGCCCACGTAAGGGCTCTAGAGGATGGCTCCTATGAGACGCAGCCTCTACTTGATCATCTACACGGCGTGGCGGAGCTGGCGCAGAGCTACGCTGAGCGCATCACCGATTACCCAGAGCTTGGCGAGATCGGTTACCTGCTGGGACTCCTGCACGACTTGGGTAAGTACCAGGAGGGCTTCCAGCGCTACATACGTAAGCAGTCCGGTTTAGACCCGACGCTCAGCGGGTGGCGCACCCCGCACAGTCCCGCAGGAGCACGCTACGCCTACGACTTAAAGCAAGTGGGCGGTAATCAGCAGCTTCTCAAGATCCTCTCGCTCTGCATCGGGGCGCACC
>CAMCJO010000285.1 GCA_945875135.1 uncultured Porphyromonas sp. | reverse complement strand
CCCTCGAGGAGACAACCCGTGGCGCAACTCTCAGTACCGTAGCGGAGCAATTAGAGGGCTTACTCCAGCAGAGCCAGCAGATGCACCTTGAGACGAAGGAGATTTACAAGCGCCTCTTCCAATACTACCATAAAGGTGGCACAGACCCTCTGCATGCCTACCACTTCATCGCACCTTACCTGGAGTGGCTAGACAAGCAGGGCAAGTACCCTGAATTCTGTAAGGGGATCCGCCGACAACTCTTTACCCCACATCTAAATATCTTCTTCCCTAACTTTATTTTAGCTGACCATCTAGGGTTTGTAGAGCTTCAAATGAGCAATGTGGAGCGACTGGAGCTCAAGCTCTTTGCGCTTACGCCACAAGACGCCATCAAGGCTGAAAGAAACACAATTCCCAAGCAAGCCAAGCTCGTCTGGAGTCACACATATCAGGGGAAGCAAGGTCTGGAGGCGATGGTGCTACAGAGCGACTCGGTAGAGCTTCCCTCCCTGCCCACGGGACACTATCGCCTGCAAATCATCTCTCATCGCACGGCTGAAGCGCAACAGATAAAGTACGTGAAGCAGACGAACACAACTACTTACGACTGCACTGTAAGCGACCTATGGACGCTGGATCTAGGCAACGGAACAACTCAACTGCTGAATGCCCTAACGGGGCAGGCCCAGACGGCGCCCATACAGCTGTGGAGCTATGGGGACAAGCGCTCAGGCTGGCACTCGAACTACCAGCCTACACTGGACAAGATTGGCAAGCGAACACCCGACAAGCTCGGTATCTTTGCAACACCTCGGCCGGCGAAGCAAGATCGTGCTGTGGATTTACTCGTGGAGAGTGCAGACCATCGGTTGCTCTTGCCCTTATGTGACCATTGGTATGGCTACCGTGGCGAGGGCGGTTCTTTTCAGCTACCCAAGCCAGTCAACACGGCGCTCCTACAGACCGATAGAAGTATCTACCAGCTGGGTGATGCGATAGAGCTTTACGCTGTCGCTTACCGAAGGGGCTACGACCCGAAGCAAGCGATGGTGCTGCCCAAGCTTGACCTGACCATCGAGCTACACACGCCACAGGACGATATGATCGACTCAATTACGGCTCAGACAGATCAGTGGGGACGTCTCCATGCGACCCTCCAGCTGCCCAAAGAGGCGATGACGGGCTACTACACCATCGAGGTCTCTTGTGATAGCGATCTAGATGATTTCGCTGACAATACGACAACCATTCACGTAGCGGAGTATAAGCGTCCGAGCTTTAAGGGTGCCCTGACCCTGCCCGAGGTGGCGATGAAGCTGGAAGACACAATTACCGTTCGTGGCTCTGCGATGACTTACAGTGGCTATCCGCTCGCAGGGGCATCTGTAGCTTACCATGTGACGGGGAGCTATAGAGACTGGAGGTTAAATGAAGATATGCCCGATCAGCTACTCACCTCTGGCACGCTTCAGGTCAATGAGCAGGATGGGAGCTTTGAGTTTCCGATCACCCTCTCAGACTTACGCACCGAGGCTATACGTCAGAACCCGCAGCCTTGGAGCCTACACACCTACCATATAGAGGGAACCATCACGGTGCCCAGTGGCGAGACGCAGCGACTAGAGCGATCTATCTGGATCGGCTCGAAACCTGTATCTATGGAGTACGAGGGGGCGGAGACCTTCTTCAAGGAGGGGGCAGAGACTTTTACCATTCGTGTGACCAACGATGACGAAGCTCCCATAGCCACGATGCTAGAGCTACGACTCACCTCGCTCGCTGACACGACAAGCTCTTGGTCGGTGGAGGTGTCAGCCAACGAGAAGCAGCACCTGCCCGCTGAGTGGCTTCGACTACCTTCGGGCTCCTACCGCTTGACTTACATTTACCACGATAAGAGGGGCGAGACGCTAGCGAAGGAGCAAGAGATTGTTCTCTTTGATGAGCATGACAAGCATCTACCGACACAGAGTACGCTCTGGGCAGCTTCGCCTTCGGAGGAATATCCACGAGGTGGCGCACCTACGATATACTATGCCAGCAACGAGAGCCAGCAGTCGATCTACTACGTCATCAATACGGTAGACCAGCCCGCTATCTACGGACAGCTCCCCGCACTCCCCGCTCAGCAGGTAGGACGCTGGCAGCCGACGCTCCCCAAGAGTGTCGACCCAAAAGGGCAGATTCGCATAGAGCTCTACTGCGTACGCGACGGACGCTACAGCTCTCAGAGCTTCGAGTATCGCTATACGGCAAACCTGCCGACCCTGCAACTCTCGTGGATCGAGATGCCCGACAAGCTACTTGCTGGCGAGACACACACGTGGCAAGCTCGACTCACCTACAGCGATGGCACGCCAGCGCGTCGCATCCCCGTTATGGCGTGGATGTATGACGCTGTCTTGGAGAGCCTGCGCTCGCACAGCATCGCTCGCCTGACTCAATACATACCGCTCTACCTTCAGAATGTCAGTCCGAACCCTTGCTTTGGCTTCGATATGAAGGATTACTACCCGATGGTTTATGGCTATGGAGGAGGCGCTTTATTAGTGAGGGGTGTTGCTAAGAGCGCCTCCCTAGAGGGTGAAGTGATGGGGCTAGCTAATGATGAAGTCTTAGTGGAAGATATGAGCGAAAACAGACTAGCCGAGGAGGTGGTCACAAGCGTCGCACCTAATCTGCGGAAGGACTTCTCTCAGACCGCATTCTTCCTAGCGGATCTCT
>CAMCJO010000284.1 GCA_945875135.1 uncultured Porphyromonas sp. | reverse complement strand
ACGCTCAATGAGGTGATGGGCGAAGCTTATCCCGAGATTGTAGCACAGCGCGAACTGATCGCTTCGGTGATTAAAGAGGAGGAGGAGAGCTTCCTACGCACCCTCGCTCAGGGACTTAAGCTTCTGGAGAGCAAGATACAGGAGCTACCCGAGGACGCAAAAGTTCTGTCAGGTGCCGACGCTTTCGTCCTGTACGACACCTACGGCTTCCCACTAGACCTAACGGAGTTGATCCTGTCAGAGCGTGGTATGACGCTCGATCAGGTCGCTTTTGACAAACTGATGCAGGAGCAGAAGAGCCGTGCGCGTCAGGCAGCCGCCATCGACGCTGCCGACTGGGTGGTTCTCGATGAAGAGACCACCGAGAGCACCTTCGTAGGCTACGAGACGCTCCAGATCGAGACGCATATCCTGCGCTACCGCAAGGTGGCTGACAAGAAGCGCAGCTACTATCAGGTGGTACTGGCGGAGACTCCCTTCTACGCTGAGATGGGTGGTCAGGTGGGCGACAAGGGCGTGCTGATCGCTCAGGACGGCACCGAGTACCCGATCCTAGACACCAAGCGGGAGAACAACCTCACCGTCCATATCCTCTCGACCCTCCCCGCAGATCCTAAGCAGCCGCTCATCGCTCGTGTCGGGGCTGAGCTGCGTCACCTCACGGAGGCAAACCATACGGCGACGCACCTGATGCACCACGCTCTGAGAGCCGTACTCGGCTCCCATGTAGAGCAAAAGGGTTCGCTCGTATCGGCAGACCTGCTACGCTTTGACTTCTCTCACTTCAAGAAGGTCACTCCCGAAGAGATTGCCGAGGTAGAGCGACTAGTCAATGCGGAGATCCGTGCCGACAGACCTCGTGATGAGCATCGCAATGTGCCGATCGCCAAGGCTAAGGAGATGGGTGCTATGGCACTCTTTGGCGAGAAGTATGGCGACGAGGTGCGTGTCATCAAGTATGGCGACTCGGTCGAGCTATGCGGTGGTACCCACGTGGCTAGCACGGGGCAGATAGGCTTTTTCAAGATTATCAGCGAGGGCTCTATCGCGGCTGGCATCAGACGTATCGAGGCGGTCACGGGGCCCAAGGCTGAGGAGTATGTACATCATCTAGAGGAGCAGTTGCAGCTCTTCAACGAGCGACTCAACAATGTACCCGATCCGCTCAAGGCGCTAGACCGACTGATTGCCGAGAGTGCCGAGCAACGCAAGGCTATCGAGCAGTACACCAAGGCACAGGCAGAGCAGATAGCGCTACAGGCACTGGCCGAGCAGACGAAGCATGGCGAGACTACCATCGTCACCGTCAATAAGCCAATGAGTAGCGATGTCGCTAAGGATGTCGCTGGCACCATTCGCGAGCGACTACAAGGCTCTTACCTAGCACTCATCGGTGCTGCCGAGGAGGGCAAGTGTACCCTCACGGTGATCCTCTCGCCAGACCTTGTCGACAAGGGGCTCAACGCTAGCAAGCTCATCAAGGAAGTCGCCTCGCTCATCAAGGGCGGGGGCGGTGGTCAGCCTCACTTTGCGACGGCTGGTGGACGCAACCCTGAGGGGCTACAAGCAGCCATCGACCATATCGTCTCGCTACTTTAGCAGCTAGACCAACAGCTAGACCAGATGCCACCTCTAGCCTTCATCTCCACCCAGTCGAGGGTGCTCGTGGGCAACCTGATGGGCGACTACCTGCGGGAGTTGCTCCGCCAAGGTAAGCCCGAGAGCTACTACCTACTGGCAGATGCGAGGGTGTGGCATCTGAGCCAAGAGCTGATAGCGAAGAGCTATCCCGAGCTGACGGAGCTGCCTCGCTATCTGATCAACGACCCTGAGGAGGCGAAGAGCCTCGAGGGCATCGCCGAGATGGCACGCTGGCTCCTCGAGCAGGGTGCCACGCGTGGAGCTACCCTCATCGCACTGGGCGGTGGAGCCGTGAGCGACGCCGTCGGCTTCCTCGCTCAGATCTATATGCGGGGTGTCTCGCTCGTCCTACTCCCCACGACGCTCCTCGCCATGGCAGACGCGGCTGTGGGGGGCAAATGCGGGGTCAACTTTGCGGGTGTTAAGAACCTCCTCGGAGCATTTGCCGATGAAGCGACCACGCTGACGCTCTGCGACACAGCTTGGCTGGAGAGCCTCCCGGAGGAGGAGCTACGCTCAGGATGTGGCGAGCTGATCAAGTATGGACTGCTCGTTAGTCCCGACCTGTGGCGCCGGCTACTACAGGTGCTGCCCGAGCAACCGCTCTCCTTAGAGCAACTCACCCCGCTCATTCGTGAGGCAGTGCAGTTCAAGCTCGACATCGTGACGCAAGATCGTCTAGATCAGGGGCTTCGTCACCAGCTTAACCTAGGGCACACCTTCGGACACGCCTTCGAGGCGTGGAGCCATCAGCACAGCGACACGCCTTTGCTACATGGTGAGGCGATCGCTCTAGGACTCGTACCCGAGCTTTACCTCTCGCACGTCAAGCTAGGCTTCCCCAAGGAGGTGCTACACCAGTTGCTCGCCGTAGTGCAGGAGCTATACCGTTCACTCCCCATCACCTGCCGAGACTACGATGCGCTCAGGGAACTGATGCTCCACGACAAGAAAAATAGCGACGCAGAGCGCATCACCACCGTCGCGCTCTCGGCCATCGGTCAAGTCCACGAACTACAAAACGCACCTCTCGACATCACCGAGGCGCTCGACTACTACCAGGACACGATGCTGTAAA
>CAMCJO010000283.1 GCA_945875135.1 uncultured Porphyromonas sp. | reverse complement strand
TAGTCTCTTGACTTCAGAAGATATCGCACGAATGCGTAACGACAACGAGCTGCGCCAGATCATCGCTCAGATACCTCACCTATCACTCCTTATTGATGAGGTTCACCACGCCTCTGATAGCGAGATCAAGCTTCGACAGATTGTCACTCACTGGGCTAGCGAAGGACAGATAACCACCGTCCTTGGATTTTCGGGAACGCCCTATCTGAGTAAAGCTGAGGAGATAACCATCTATCAGTCTGAGTCTGTCAAGCTCAAGACTATCTCCAATATTGTTTACCACTTTCCCCTTATCGAGGGAGTCGGTAACTTCCTCAAGTCTCCTCAGATCAAGTATGCCGACCAGGGAGGAGAGGAGATCATACGACAGGGGGTACAAGAGTTTATAGCACTGTACGGAGACACTAAATATAGTGATGGCACCTCAGCCAAGCTAGCCATCTATTGTGGCAAGATCGAGACGCTAGAGACTGAAGTGTACCCGCTCGTCTCCGAGCTGGCCACTGCCGCTGGCTGGAACCCAGCAAAGACAATCCTCAAGTACCACAGAGGAAATAGGGAGTACCCACAGCCCGATGATGCCGAGTATCAGTTTAGCTCCCTAGACACTCCTATGTCTTCATATAGGATCATACTCCTCGTACAGATCGGCAAGGAGGGATGGGACTGTCGCAGTCTCACCTCCGTCATCTTGCCACATCGAGGAGCGTGTCCTCGCAATATGGTCCTACAGACCAGTTGTCGCTGTCTCCGTGAGGTAACCGATGCTACAACCGAGACTGCTCTCGTCTGGATGAATCGTGATAATGCTAAGACCCTCAACTCGCAGCTCAAAGAGCAGCAACGCACCGATATAGATCAGCTCAACAAGCGACGCCCTGACTCTCGATTCATCGACCGTTGTCGTTATAGTCGTCTCAAGGAGACTCAACTCACCGACCCGATTCGATACTATCAGCTACGCATCAAGTATCAGCTAGAGGTGATCTGTGAGAAGCTACACACTCAGGAGCGACTAGAGTCTGAGGAGATACAGATCCCTAGTGACAGGACACTCATCACCGTAGAGAGTATCACGGGTGCTATCATAAACAAGGACTCCACCCTCACTTCGCTACAGAGCGATGAGACGGCACTACCCATCACCTTCAGAGCCTGGATAGGGAAGATACAGAAGGAGAGCTTTGGCACCCTTACTTATAGCGACCTGATGGCATATGAAGAGTCGCTGCGTAATCTCTTTCACAAGATTACGATACAGCAAGAGGGCGAAGGCACTTACCTCTCGCCACACTATGACCAGCAGGCGATAAGGAGCGAGGTGCGCAAAGCCTTTATCCCGCAGCGCACGCTCCAGAGCTCAGAGGAGGTAGTCCCCGAGACAGCACGCCTACTACGTGTAGAGCACCTCTCATCTCCTATCACTGTACCTGAGGCCGCTAGATACTATCCCTCATGCGAAGAGGTAGACTCCATCATCGCCTTCGACAGAGGAGAGCAGCGTAAGACTCTCAGCAAAGGGGTACAAGCTGCCATTGAGGCACTCAAGGCAAACAAAGCACCCCAGAGCTTGATTGACAACCTTCAGAATAGTCCCGACAGCCTGGAGACACCCGATAGTCTAGGTGCTACCCATAGCTACCATTACCTGCCCTACCACTTTGACAGCCAACTAGAGGAAGATATATTCAAAGATACGCTCCTCCCGATGGCGCAGCGACATCAACTAGAGGTCTACTTCAATGGTGACGACCTACTGACCGAGTTCGCTATCAACTGCTACACCAAGCGTAGCACCACAGGAGAGCCGACGGGTGGTGCATGGCGGTACATCGGTCGCTACTACCCCGACTTTCTTATGATACAGCGTGACGAGGTGAAAGCAATCTGCAAGATCCTCATCATCGAGACCAAGGGTGCTGGCTTTGCGCCACTCTTTCAGGACAAGCAAGCATTTGTCACCGACTACTTCTTACAGCTCAACAACAAGGCGCTCAGCGATACAACAGACTCCTACGAGATGGACTTCCTATACCTTGAGGAGCAGAGAGACCGAGAGCAGATGGATCTCCTCGTGGAGCAGAAGATACAAGAGTTCTTCCGATCGTAGACGTCATGGGTACAGGCAACTATATCTCGCTTTATTATCATCTCGTCTTCTCAACGAAGGAGCGGAAGCCGTCTATCCACCCAAACGTCGAGGAGCGTCTATATGCCTACATACAGGCTTGTACCAAAGCTGGAGCCTATTCTGTCATAAATGTAAATGGGATGACGGATCATATCCACATCTTATTGGTCGCTTATTCAGGAGAGTTTGTTGTTTCACACTTTGTTCGAGAGATCAAGAAGTCGACTAATAAGTTCCTAAATACAGAGGTAGGTGCACATGGGTCTTTTGCTTGGCAAGAGGGGTACTTTGTGAGTACAGTGAGCCGTCGTGATGTCGTAGCTGTCAGCTCCTATATTGATAGGCAAAAAGAGCATCACGGCAAGCTTGGCTTTGAGAAAGAATTAACAATGATATTTGGATTAGATGCCGCTCAAGATGAATCATACTCTTAGGTCCGACCTCCCACGAGGGGAGGTCGTTATGGGGGGCGTACCCATCGGTCCCCCCAGTCGTTCGGGCTACGCCCTCCGACTGGGGGCTATGATTCGTCCGACCGCGTTGCGGTCGTCCCTCGCTAAGCCTGAGAGCGAAACCTCATTACCCGTTGACAT
>CAMCJO010000282.1 GCA_945875135.1 uncultured Porphyromonas sp. | reverse complement strand
CCCTCGAGGAGACAACCCGTGGCGCAACTCTCAGTACCGTAGCGGAGCAATTAGAAGGCTTACTCCAGCAGAGCCAGCAGATGCACCTTGAGGCGATGGAGATCTACAAGCGACTTTTCCACTACTACTATGCCAACGACTCTGACCCTCTGCGTGCCTACCACTTCATCACACCTTACCTGGAGTGGCTAGACAAGCAGGGCAAGTACCCTGAGTTCTGTCAGGATATCCGCGATCGACTGTTTTCGCCAGAGGAAAACATCTCTCTGACTAGCTTTATCCTAGCCGACCATCGGAGAATGGTAAAGATGAAGCTGGCCAATGTGGAGCGACTAGAGCTAAAGCTCTTTGCGCTTACGCCACAAGACGCCATCAAGGCTGAAAGAAACACAATTCCCAAGCAAGCCAAGCTCGTCTGGAGTCACACATATCAGGGGAAGCAAGGTCTGGAGGCGATGGTGCTACAGAGCGACTCGGTAGAGCTTCCCTCCCTGCCCACGGGACACTATCGCCTGCAAATCATCTCTCATCGCACGGCTGAAGCGCAACAGATAAAGTACGTGAAGCAGACGAACACAACTACTTACGACTGCACTGTAAGCGACCTATGGACGCTGGATCTAGGCAACGGAACAACTCAACTGCTGAATGCCCTAACGGGGCAGGCCCAGACGGCGCCCATACAGCTGTGGAGCTATGGGGACAAGCGCTCAGGCTGGCACTCGAACTACCAGCCTACACTGGACAAGATTGGCAAGCGAACACCCGACAAGCTCGGTATCTTTGCAACACCTCGGCCGGCGAAGCAAGATCGTGCTGTGGATTTACTCGTGGAGAGTGCAGACCATCGGTTGCTCTTGCCCTTATGTGACCATTGGTATGGCTACCGTGGCGAGGGCGGTTCTTTTCAGCTACCCAAGCCAGTCAACACGGCGCTCCTACAGACCGATAGAAGTATCTACCAGCTGGGTGATGCGATAGAGCTTTACGCTGTCGCTTACCGAAGGGGCTACGACCCGAAGCAAGCGATGGTGCTGCCCAAGCTTGACCTGACCATCGAGCTACACACGCCACAGGACGATATGATCGACTCAATTACGGCTCAGACAGATCAGTGGGGACGTCTCCATGCGACCCTCCAGCTCCCCAAAGAGGCGATGACGGGCTACTACACCATCGAGGTCTCTTGCGCTAACGATGTGGAGGAGTTTGCTGACAATACGACAACCATCCACGTAGCGGAGTATAAGCGTCCGAGCTTTGAGGGCTCCTTGACGCTACCCGAGGAGGCGATGAAGCTGGGAGACACGATCACTGTCCGTGGCTCTGCGATGACTTACAGCGGCTATCCGCTCGCAGAGGCATCTGTAACCTACAGCGTGACGGGGAGCTATAGAAACTGGTTGTTTGATGAGGTTGTTCCCGATCAGCTACTCACCTCTGGCACGCTCCAGGTCAATGAGCAGGATGGGAGCTTTGAGTTCCCGATTACCCTCTCAGACTTACGCACCGAGGCTATGCGTCAGAACCCGCAACATTGGGCAGTTCACACCTACCGCATAGAGGTAACCATCACAGCACCTAGTGGCGAGACGCAGCAGCTAGAGCGATCTATCTGGATCGGCTCGAAACCTGCATCTATGGAGTATGAGGGCGCGTCGACTTTCTTCAAGGATGGAACAAAGACTTTTACCATCCGTGTGACCAACGAGGACAATACGCCCATAGCCACAACGCTAGAGCTACGACTCACATCGCTCGCTGACACGACAAGCTCTTGGTCGGTAGAGGTGCCCGCCAACGAAGAGCAGCACCTGCCCGCTGAGTGGCTTCGCCTACCTTCGGGCTCCTACCGCTTGACTTACATTTATCACTATAAGACGGGCGAGACGCTAAAGGAAGAGGAGGAGATAGTCCTCTTTGATGAGCGAGACAAGCATCTACCGATACAAAGTACGCTCTGGGCTGCTTCGCCCTCGGAGGAATATCCACGAGGTGGCGCACCTACGATATACTACGCCAGCAATGAGAGCCAGCAGTCAATCTACTACGTCATCAATACTATAGGTCAGCCCGCTATCTACGGACAGCTTCCCGCACTTCCCGCCCAACAGGTGGGACGCTGGCAACCGAAGCTCCCCAAGAGTGTCGACCCCAAGGGGCAGATCTGCATAGAGCTGTACTGCGTACGCGACGGACGCTACACCTCTCAGAGCTTAGAGTATCACTATACGGCTGACCAGCCGACCCTGCAACTCTCGTGGATTGAGATGCCCGACAAGCTACTCGCTGGCGAGACACACACGTGGCAAGCTCGCCTCACTTACAGCGATGGCAAGCCGGCACGCCGCATCCCCGTCATGGCGTGGATGTATGACGCTGTCTTGGAGAGCCTGCGCTCGCACAGCATCCGCCGCCTGACTCAATACATACCGCTTTACCTTCAGAATGTCAGTCCGAGCCCTTGCTTCAGATTTGACCTAGAGAAGCTCACACCAATGGATTATGGTGTGATTTCTGGTGCGGTTTATGGTGCTAGAGCAAGCGTTCCGCCGGTGATGGCTCTTGCTGAGAATGCCTCCTTAGTAGAAGATGATCTAGACCTCGCCTATGACACTGTCGGAGCAAAAAATGAGAGCAGCAACAGACTAGACGAGGTGGTGGTAACCAGCGTTGCACCTAATCTGCGGAAGGACTTCTCTCAGACCGCATTCTTCCTAGCGGATCTCT
>CAMCJO010000281.1 GCA_945875135.1 uncultured Porphyromonas sp. | reverse complement strand
ATCCCCACTGCGTCCTGTAGGGACGCACGATCTGTGCGTCCGTTGTGTCAAAGCAATATCGCGTCCATCCCCACTGCGTCCCTACTGGACGCAGTAACACCAGCCAACAGCTAACGGACAATAGCCAACAGCTATCGGACACAACGGACGACAAGCATGGCGCATAGCTTGCGACTTTTGTCTACCTTTGTAAGCGATGAGATCACTTTACCACATCGTCTTACTGCTCTGCCTCCTACTACAGGGTAGCGTGCTGGCTCTTTACGGCCAGACGACAGGTCAGCCGACCGGCGCAACGACCGACACGACGGCAGTTGCGACACCCCACCGTGTGGCGCTCACAGGTTACGTCTTAGATCGTGACCGTGAGCCGATCGAGTTTGCCTCGGTACGTGTCGAGGGTACGAGCATCGGCACCTGGAGCGACTTGACGGGGGCGTATCACTTAGAGCTGACTCCTACGACTGACAGTGTGGTGGTCGCCTATAGCTCCATTGGTTATCAGACGGTACGTCAAGTTTACCCACAGGGTATCTCACGAGACACACACTTTAATCCGATGCTGGGAGAGAGTGCCACTGCCTTGGGTACCGTGACCGTGCGGGGCGAGGCTCGTCCGCCCAGTATGGAGCGGATCACGACTCAGACGCTCGCTATGGAGGCTTCGCCGACACGTAGCATCGAGTCGATGGTGGCGACCTATGCGGGGGTCACACAGCACAACGAGCTGAGCACGCAGTACAATGTACGTGGGGGAAGCTTTGATGAGAACCTCGTTTACGTTAACGGTATCGAGGTGTACCGTCCGTTGCTGGTACGCTCTGCAGAGCAGGAGGGCTTGAGCTTTGTCAATACAGATCTAGTAGAGCGAGTTTACTTCTCGGCTGGAGCCTTTGATGCGCACTATGGCGACCGACTCTCCTCAGTACTAGACATACAGTATAAGCGACCCACGGAACTGGAGGGAGCTGTCACCCTCGGGTTGATGAATAATAGCCTCTACGTGGGGGGTAAGCATGGGCTTTTTACCCATGTCACGGGCATCCGCACGCGTACCACGCAGCAGCTGCTCTCTAAGATGGAGACCCGCGGGGAGTACAACCCTTTCTATGCGGATGCGCAGACCTATCTGACCTACACCTTCGATGATCACTGGCGCATCGAAGGGATAGGTTACTACTCCTGGACTCAGTACCGCTTTCGTCCGCAGCAACGTGAGACGACTGTTGGCTCCCTGCAAAACGCGAAGCACTTTACCGTCTACTTCGACGGGCAGGAGCGGGATCGCTTCTCCACCCTCTTTGGAGCCTTGACGCTACACTGGCGTCCCAGCAGTCGAGGCGCGCATAGGCTAGATCTGAGCCTCTACAACAGCAATGAGCGGGAGAGCTACGACATAACGGGTGCTTACTATCTGCAAAAGGAGGCTGACCCGACGACTGGAGGCGAGGAGCAGGAACTGCTCGCTACGGGTGTCAACCATGAGCATGCCCGCAACCTACTCCGCTACTCGGTCGCTGCACTTGCTTATAGTGGCAATCAGCGTCTCAGCGAGACGCATCGCCTCATGTGGGGTGCGGAGCTACGAGGCGAGCAGATAGCGGACTACATCTCTGAGTGGGTCAAGCTCGACTCGGCGGGCTATAACCTGCCGCGTGACCCCGATCTGATCAAGATGCAGAGCAATCTCTACTCCAACGTCTCGCTACGCTCGGCGCGTGCCTCGCTCTACCTGCAAGATGAGATGCAGTGGCAGACGCCCTCGGGGAGCTATCATCTGACGGCTGGCGTGCGGGGGAGCTTCTGGTCGTTCAATAAAAAGGCAGACTTCTCACCTCGTCTGGTCGCTTCGTGGCGACCGAAAGAGCTGTCCGACCTCTTGGTCAGAGCAGCTGGGGGGCTTTACTACCAGAGCCCCTTCTACAAGGAGATACGCATCATCGAGGCTGACGCTATGGGCAATCAGTCGGTACTGCTCAACGATCAGGTTCGTTCGCAAGGATCGGCACAAGCCTTGGTCGGTGTGGACTACAACTTCCTCGTGGCAGATCGCAAGTTTCGCCTCACTGCCGAGGGCTACTACAAGCATCTCTTTCGCATCAATCCCTACTATGTGGACAATGTTAAGCAACGCTACCTAGGTCAGAACCTGGGCACGGGCTACATCGTGGGACTAGATGTCAAGCTCTTTGGGGAGTTTGTCCCAGACGTAGACTCGTGGTTTACCGCCTCGCTGATGCGTGGCCGGCAGACCATCAAGGGTTATGGCGAGATGCCACTACCCCACGTGCCGGACTACAACTTATCACTCTTCTTCCAGGACTACTTCCCGGGCTACAAGCGTATCACGCTCAGCTTGCGCAGTGTGCTGACGGGAGGACTCCCTCAGCTCAACGCTGCCGAGGGCTTTGGTCGCCCGCTCTTCCGTGGCACGGCTTACAAGCGTGTCGACATCGGGATGCAGTACACGCTGTGGGATCGTGCTGAGGCAAAGCCCGGTGCGTGGCGCTGGCTACAAGCACTCAGCAAGGTCTCGATCGGGGTGAATGTCTTCAACCTCTTTGACATGACCAACATCGGCTCTTACTACTGGCTGTCGGACGCTTACCGCAACCAGTACGCTGTGCCCAACTACCTGACGGGACGCCAGTACGACGCCTCGCTCATCGTCCGCTTCTAATCCGTTGATGAATAACGGGACGAGTAGCAATCTCCCGAGTACCCCTTTGTAGGGGGCTGTGTCAAAAGTCTCT
>CAMCJO010000280.1 GCA_945875135.1 uncultured Porphyromonas sp. | reverse complement strand
GGTACTCTTAGAGGTAGTCGTCTTCTTAGTCGTAGCCTTCTTAGTCGTAGCCTTCTTAGTCGTAGCAGTCGTTTTCTTAGCCGTTGTGGCCTTCTTGGTAGTGGTCGTCTTCTTGGCCTCCTTTTTCTTTGTGTCGGCCTTTGTGTCAGTCGTCTCCTCTACTGGCTCCTCCTCGATGTCTGGGTCGATGAGTACACGTCCGCAGTACTCGCAGACGATGACCTTGTTGTGTAGCTTGACCTCTAGCTGACGCTGTGGCGGGATGTGGTTAAAGCAACCACCGCACGCCTCACGCTCTACAGGCACGACTGCCAGTCCATTGGAAGCGCCCTTGCGTAGACGTTGGAATGCCTTGAGGATGCGCTCATCGATCTGCGCTTCCAGCTCGTTAGCACGATCACGGAGCTGCTCCTCCTCGATGCGCGTCTCGGCAATGATCTGCTCCAGCTCCTCACTCTTAGCCTGATGATCCTCCTCACGCTCCTTGATACGCTCTTGGAGCTTGGCGATGTCATCCTTGCGGCCTTGTAGCTCTGCGTTGAACTCACGGATATGCTTCTGAGCGAGCTGTATCTCAAGATCCTGAAACTCGATCTCGCGCGACAGGTGCTCATACTCGCGGTTGTTGCTCACCGCATTAAGTTGCTCCTTGAGCACCGTGAGCTTATCGGTTGCCGTAGCGATCTTTTGATTCTCACCACTGACCGACTGTGAGAGCTTCTTGGCAGCAGCGTTGTACTTCTCTAAGCGTGTCTTCAGTCCCTCGATTTCGTCCGCTAGATCTTCGATAGCTTGGGGTAGCTCGCCTCGTAGTAGTTTGATCTTGTCAATACTGGTGAGCGTCTCCTGTAGACGCTTGAGGGCGATGAGCTTCTCCCGGATACTACGCTCGGCTACTTCGTGGGTCGTTGTATTAATGCTCATAGATGGTATTGCTTAGAAATAGTGAATAGGATTGGTGTCAGCATCTGACGTATGGATGACAAAGTTACGATATTTATCCGACAATGCATCATAGAGCATGGCGCGTGTGCAGTGCTCACTCTCGAAGTGCCCTAGCGTGATCAGCCAGATATGCCCCTGCACGTCAAGGTAGTCGTTGTACTTAGCCTCACCTGTGATATAGACCTCTGCGCCTGAGCGCATAGCCTCTCCGATGAACTCGTGACCACCGCCACTGCCTCCACAGAGTGCTATGCGGCGGATCGGCTGCGTGGGGGGATTTGAGTAGGCGATGCGCTCCACGGCGGGTAGCGTAGCTAGATGCTCTAGCAACTCCTGCGGTGTTAGCTCACTCGGCAGCTCGCCTATGACCCCTAGCCCACTCGTCGGGTGATCCATCACGATCGGGATCACCTCGTAGGCTGGCACCTCATAGGGATGCGTCGCTACGAGTGTCGTGAGGGCTTGCGAGAGTCGCTCCTGTGGCACAAGCACGGAGATCATCTCCTCCTCGACTGCCTCCATGGTGCCATGTGTACCAATGGTCGGATGCGTCTCAGCGCCTGGACGGAAGCGCCCTACCCCCGAGCAACTATAACTACAGCCCGTGTAACCACCTAGCGAGCCAATGCCCGCCTCCTCGTATGCGGTGCGTAGCGCATCAGCGTGGCTGTGCGGGATGAAGGTCTGCAGCTTGTAAAAGCGACCTCGCTGAGGCATCATCGGTCGCCTACCCTCACGCTTGAGACCGATCAGGTTGGCCAGATAGTGATTCACGCCTTGCGTCATCTCATTGTCTGCCGACGTGTGACAGGCGTAGATAGCGATATTGTTTCTCAAGGCAAAAGCCACGCAACGCTCCTGATAGGTCGCGGGCGTGATCCGCTTAAGCCCTCGAAAGAGGATCGGATGATGCGATATGAGCAGGTTGCACCCACGCTGCAGGCACTCCTCGAGTACCGCCTCGGTCGTCTCCACAGCCAGCATGATACCACGCAGCGGTTGCGTCACATCACCCACCTGAAGGCCCGAGTTGTCGTAGCTCTCTTGATAGCTCAGCGGATAGCACGCCTCTACCGTACGAACTACATCTCCTATCGTGACCATAAGAACTCCTATTATATATTATAGTGTCTCCCGCACCTTCAGGTGAAGCTCGTCGAGCTGCTCCGGATCTAGTCGTGCAGGCGCATCGATCATCACATCACGGCCCGAATTGTTCTTCGGGAAGGCGATACAGTCACGTATCGAGTCCAGCTCAGCCATGAGCGATACCCAGCGATCCAGTCCGAAGGCGATACCACCGTGAGGCGGTGCGCCATACTTAAAGGCATTCATCAAGAAGCCAAACTGCTCCTCGGCACGCTCCTTCGTAAAGCCTAGTGCCGCAAAGACACGCGCCTGTAGCTCCGCATCGTGGATACGGATGGAGCCGCCGCCCACCTCGACACCGTTGATCACCATGTCGTAAGCATCCGCACGGACGCTACCAGGGTCGCTCTCGAGACGATCTTGGTCCTCAGGCTTCGGTGCCGTAAAGGGGTGGTGCATCGCATAGTAGCGCTGCGTCTCCTCGTCCCACTCGAGTAGCGGGAAGTCGACCACCCAGAGACACTCATAGTGCCCTGGCTGCATCAGTCCCAGCTCGGAGGCAACGTGTAGACGTAGCGTGCCTAGCTGCTTCTGTGCCGGACGCTTGTCCCCAGAGATCAGGAAAGCTATGTCGCCAGGCTGCATAGACAGCTTATCTGCCAGTGCTTTGAGTTGGTCGGCATCGAGGAACTTGTCGAAGCTACTCTTCATCGTCCCATCAGGCTGATAGCGTA
>CAMCJO010000279.1 GCA_945875135.1 uncultured Porphyromonas sp. | reverse complement strand
GAAAACAAGCTATTCTTCCTGAGCGTGGCGTTGCTTTTGCTCAGCCATTGATCAGCTGAAATAGCAGCCCCCGTAAAAGCCTAAACTATAAGACACTCAATGAGGTTATCCAAAAACATCATTCTTGAGAAATCGCATTAGTAGGTGGAATGTACGAGGATGGAGTGTGAGAGCTTTTTTTGTACCTTTGTGGCGTATATACCTTTTCTGAGATTGTTGCAGCGAGCAAGAGTCTCCTTATTATATAGTCGACTACAACACACCACTTATGTCTGATCAGATACATATCACACTACCCGACGGCAGTGTGAAAGAAATGAAGCAGGGGGTGACCCCGCTAGATATAGCGAATAGCATCAGCGAGCGACTGGCGCAAGAGGTTCTAGCAGCCGAGTGCGATGGCGAACTCATAGATGTGCGTACACCGCTGATGCATGATGCCCACATCAAGCTCCTCAAGTGGGAGGACGAGGGCGGCAAGCACGCCTTCTGGCACACTTCGGCTCACCTTATGGCGGAGGCACTGCAGGAGCTTTATCCTGGCGTACAGTTTGGCATAGGGCCTGCTATCGAGGCGGGCTTTTACTATGATATAGATACTGGTGACGAGGTGATCAAGTCAGAGGATCTGCCGAAGATCGAAGCTAAGATGCTGGAGCTGGCGCGTCGCAAGGAGACGCTCGAGCGTAAGTCGATCTCTAAGAGCGATGCTCTGGACTTCTTCAAGAAAACGGGTCAGGGCTACAAGCTAGAGCTGATCAACGATCTAGAAGATGGCACCATCACGACCTATACGCAGGGTGCCTTCACGGACCTTTGCCGTGGACCGCACCTCCCCTCTACAGCGCCTATCAAGGCGGTCAAGCTACTGAGCGTAGCTGGTGCTTACTGGCGTGGTGATGAGACGCGCAAGCAGTTGACTCGTATATATGGTATCACCTTCCCCAAGAAGAAGCTCCTCGATGAGTATCTCGCACTGCTCGAAGAGGCGAAGAAGCGTGACCACCGCAAGATAGGTAAGGAGCTAGAGCTCTTTGCTTTCTCACAGCGTGTCGGACAGGGGTTGCCTCTATGGCTACCACGTGGTACGCAGCTGAGACTCAAGCTGGAGGACTTCCTCAAGCGTATCCAGAAGCGCTACGGCTACCAGCAGGTCATGACGCCTCACATCGGCAATGTGGAGCTCTACAAGACGAGCGGTCACTATGCTAAGTATGGTGCTGACTCATTCCAAGTGATCACGACTCCTCAGGAGGGTGAGGCCTTCATGCTGAAGCCGATGAACTGCCCCCACCACTGCGAGATATACAAGCTCAAACCACATTCTTACAGAGATCTGCCAGTACGTCTGGCTGAGTTTGGAACAGTCTATCGCTACGAGCAGAGCGGTGAGCTACACGGCTTGACGCGTGTACGCGGCTTTACGCAAGACGATGCACACATCTTCTGCCGTCCTGATCAGGTCAAGGAGGAGTTCCTCAAGGTGATGGACATTATCTTCATCATCTTTAAGGCTCTAGACTTTGAGAACTTTGAGGCGCAGATCTCTCTACGCAGTCAGACTGACCGCAGCAAGTACATCGGTAGCGAGGAGAACTGGGATCGTGCAGAGCAAGCGATCATCGAGGCTTGTCAGGAGGCTGGTCTACCAGCACATGTCGAGTACGACGAAGCTGCCTTCTATGGTCCGAAGCTTGACTTTATGGTCAAGGATGCTCTCGGTAGACGCTGGCAACTGGGTACGATCCAAGTAGACTACAACCTACCCGAGCGTTTTGACCTAGAGTACACGGGCGAGGACAATCAGAAGCACCGCCCCGTGATGATACACCGCGCACCCTTTGGCTCTATGGAGCGATTTGTAGCGGTACTCATAGAGCATACGGCGGGCAAGTTCCCCCTATGGCTGGCACCCGACCAAGTGGTCATACTGCCTGTCTCGGAGCGTTTCAACGATTACGCTTATGAGGTGGCTGCAGCCCTGAGCGAACACGACATCAGCGTATCCGTTGACGACCGCAACGAGAAGGTAGGTCGCAAGATACGTGACAATGAGCTCAAGCGCATCCCCTACATGCTGATCGTTGGTGAGCAAGAGCAGGCCGACGGCACGGTTTCAGTGCGTAAGCAGGGAGAGGGTGATGCAGGTACAGAAAAAATTAGTACCTTTGCCGAGCATATCCTTCAGGAGATAGAGAGTCAGATGAATGCCAGAGGGTAGTCATGGGCCATTTATCTCAAGAAAGATAAGTCGTATCAATCTAAGCACTAGATCAAATAACCCCAACCTAGCACACTGCTAACGAATCACTAACTGCTAATTGCAGACGAATGGCAAACAGTAGAAATTTCAGACGTCCACCCATCAAAGAGCAACCGAACCGGATCAACGAGCAGATACCTCATCGTGAGGTACGTCTCGTTGGTGACAATGTAGAGCAGGGAGTCTACCCTATCCAGCAAGCTCGTCGTATAGCCGAGCTGCAGGGTCTAGACCTTGTGGAGATCTCTCCAAATGCGGAGCCACCTGTATGTCGTGTGACTGACTACCAGAAGTTTCTCTACCAGCAGAAGAAGCGACAGAAGGAGCAGAAGGCTAAGCAGGCTAAGGTGGTCGTCAAGGAGATCCGCTTCGGACCTCAGACGGATGATCACGACTACAACTTCAAACTACGTCACGCCGAGGGCTTCCTCAAGGAGGGCTTTAAGGTCAAGGCGTACGTCTTCTTCCGTGGTCGCAGCATCCTCTTTAAGGATCAGGGCGAGATACTTCT
>CAMCJO010000278.1 GCA_945875135.1 uncultured Porphyromonas sp. | reverse complement strand
ATCGGACGAATTTCCCCGTAAAGATATGTAAATAGAGGTTAGTGGTTAGAGTTTAGAAATTAGAGGGCAAGGCTGACTCATTTGAATCGGCTCTGAACGCCAACCAACGATTAAGCTTTCGTTAAGTAGCGGTCAGTCCATCCGAATATCCCTACCTTTGCACAAAGATCTAACTTCTAATTTCTAACTTCTAACCTCTAGACTTATGACTTCTACAATGCAGCAGCGACTCTTCGCTCTACTCTTTGCTCTGACTCTACTCCTAGGTGGCACTTCGATGCATGCGCAGGAGCAGGTACGCGTTACTTTCACTGGCTTCATCCAGACTATCGCGCAGTATGGCTCCGAGAGCGACTACATCAGAGTCGGTAACACCACGGCTCCTTACGACCAGCCTACCACGAGGATGGGAATACGTCGTGGACGAATTGCGGCTATAGCCAGCTACGGAGACCTGGCTGCCAGAGTTGATGTCAATGCTACCGACCAAAAGATCTCTATCTTCAACGTCTATGCCGAGTACAAGCCTCACTGGGCTGAGGGCGCTTTCGTCAAGGGAGGTCTCATGACGCCAAGCTTTGGCTATGAGCTACCTTATAGCTCTAGCAAGCGAGCAGCCCTTGAGCGATCACTCTATATATTCGATCTATTCCCTGGAGATATTGATATGGGACTAGAGATGGGATACAACGGCACACTAGGTCAGAGCAAGCGGTGGCAGCTTGAGTCCACACTCTCTATCCTAGCGGGCAATGGAGGCAAGGGGATGATGAAAAATATCCCAGACCTAGCTCTACGTCTAGCTATGACCGAGCGAGGAGCTAACCACGACCTAAGTTTCGGACTATCAGGATATGGTGGATACCTACTAGCTGTAGATGGTTACTACGCCTTTGACCAGAAGATCGCTACGCTCAAGAATAATCGTATGCTACGTGCCTACGGCGGTGCCTTCCTCACAAGCACGATCAAGCATCAAGGCGGGCAACTGATGCTCACAGCTGAGGGCATCATGGGCTTGCAGCCTGGATGGAAAAATGCTAATCTAGCCGTTGGACCCAAGGCGCCGGCTACTTTTGAAAACAACATCCTCGTACAGCGTCACTTCATTGCGGGTATGGCACAGATCGTGGAGCGTATCAAGCCTATTGACCTAGAGCTCTTCGGTCGGTACGCATACTATGATCGCAATAGACACTTCGACCCGAAGGCTGAGCAAGACCTCAAGCTAAACAATCTGACCGCTCGCACCGAGGGTCGCTCACATCAGCTCTCGACAGGGGTCAACTACTTTCTCCAGCAGGATCACCTACGCCTGTCGCTCCAGTACGACTGCTTCCTCCGTCAGCAGATCGAGCAGCAAGCATTCGTCGCTGCCAAGCCACTACACATGGTGACCGTGGGAGCGCAGTACAAGTTCTAGTCACGCTCCCGACAGCTCATATATCATCATCTATATATGATATCTGTATAGCTTATTTCTATATCTACTTATGATGATGATGATGGTGCGTCAAATCTGTTCATAACTCCCCCTGTGTAGGAGTTAATGATACTACTATTCCATTCTCTCTAGTCGGCTCTGGTAGCTACTTAGAGGATATAAAAAGGCGAGACGATCGTGAGCAGTTACGGTCGTCTCGCTCTCTATCTGTACCTGTTGATAACTTGATCAAAACTGGTTGATAACTCAACCGTAACTTATTTGCATAATTGAAATCTTTTCGTAGCTATACAACTTTCCGAGATAAGCAAATAAGTTAGCCGTGAGTTATTGACGAGTTATGAACAGCTTTTTCGACAGAATACTGGGGGTTATGAACAGCTTGTTGACACCCTCAGCGGACGCCTATACCAGATCGCCGTGAGGATCGCTGTACGTACTAGTAGATAGCTGTCGAAAGCGATCCACAAGGCGATCATGCCGAGTGAAGTATAGAGCAGATAGTAGAGGGCAAAGAAGACGATACTCGATCCGATCATAGACCACTTGAGACCTGCCGAGCGGGTCGTGCCAGCGTAGATACCATCCCAGAGGAAAGCACCGAAGCCTACCAACGGGATCAGTGCTACCCAGAGATGGTACTGCCTGGCGTAAGCGATGATTTCATCGTGACTACTCAAGAAGCGTAATAAGCCATCGGGATAGATCGCAAAGAGGAGCGCAGCGAGGAGTGACAGGACGATGCCTATGGCAAAGAGACGACTTATCACTGCGTTGAGTAGGTCTATACGACCCGCGCCGTAGAAGCGCCCTGAGAGCGACTCACCAGCATAGGCAAAGCCATCCATAAAGTAACTGAAGATGCTGAAGAACTGCATCAGCAACGCATTCGCTCCCACAGCGATTGCCCCCTCACGCACACCGGCGTATGTAAAGAAGAGCGTGATACTGCTGAGTAGCAAGGAGCGGAGCATCAGATCGCGTCCGAGGATGAGGTAGCGTCCGTAACCCTTCGTATCGGTGAAGTGGCTGAACCTCAGATGACGTACGAGATAGCGATACCTAATGAGTAGGGTGGTGAGTAGTAGGAGTGCCTGGCTATACTGCGCTACGCAGGTGCCGATAGCGAGTCCCTCGACACCCATCTGGTAGTGGACAACGAGCGTATAGGAGACGAGGAAGTTGACCACCAGTGCGCTCATCGAGGCAATCATTGGGATGCGGGTGTTTTGCATACCGATGAACCATCCATTCAGCGCATAGATCATCATGACAGCAGGGGCTGCCGAGAAGATGATCTGGATATATTGCTCAGCCTCTGCGCCTAGTCGCTC
>CAMCJO010000277.1 GCA_945875135.1 uncultured Porphyromonas sp. | reverse complement strand
GCGTACTATGTCAACTCTTTCCACATTGATGTCAAGGAGGAGATACGCATCGCGGACAAGATACGTCTGGAGGCTCCCTTCCACGCGCTGACGCTAGGAGGACACATCACCTATATAGAGCTCGATGGCGAGGCTAAGAAGAATGTCAAGGCGATCGCTAAGATCGTCAAGCTGATGCAGGACAACCACATTGGCTACGGCTCGATCAATCACCCGATAGATACTTGTCGCGAGTGTCACTACAAGGGCGTCATCTATGCTAAGTGCCCGATATGTGGTGGCGAGGACATACTACGTATGCGTCGCATCACGGGCTACCTGACGGGCGACCTCGCCTCGTGGAACTCCGCCAAGCGTGCCGAGGAGGCTGATCGCGTCAAGCACCACTAGTCACCCCTCTCTCGGATGAACGTCCTCAAGGTCATACCCGAGACCATCCTCGACGGTGATGGGATACGCTGCTCGATCTACTTAGCGGGCTGCTCCCATCACTGCCTGGGGTGTCACAACCCTGAGAGTCACAATCCGCTCGTAGGGACGCCCCTTACGGAGGCATACCTGCAGCAGATCATCGACGACATCAACGGCAATCCCCTCCTCGACGGCATCACGCTGAGTGGAGGGGATCCGATGTTCTGCCCTGAGGAGCTGCTCACGCTGCTCCAGCGTCTCAAGCGTGACACGGGGCAAGAGATCTGGTGCTACACGGGCTACACGCTCGAGCAGATCAAGCAAGACCCCGCACGCGCCCCGCTACTAGACTATATAGATGTACTCGTTGACGGACGTTTCGTGCAGAGTCTCTACGACCCCCAGCTCCCCTTCAGAGGTAGCTCCAATCAGCGCATTATAGCACTGCACAAAGAGTCTGTTCAATAGCTTTTGATAGATATGGGTCTACATTGGTCAGAATAGTATTTGTCTCAAAAAGAACAGGAACGTCGATCTTGACACCTCTTCCATTCATTGGAAAGTAGTTTGAGTCCAAGACCCCTAAGCCTGTCAAGAAAGTCATGACTCCTCCTGGGAATTCGTATAAATGTACGTTCCCATTCGCTCCAGATGAAGAAGTTCCTACAGTAATGGCTTTGGGGTTCTTTTGTAGCATCATGCAGAGATACTCCGAGAAGCTCTCTGTCTGGTTGTCTACGATTAGAATAACATTGCCCTTATAATAGTTTTCACTTCCTAGATGATGAGGCCCAGCCACATACTTAAACTCTCCTGGGTGCTGACTGTCAGGGTAGACTATGTATGAGAAGTTTTCAGTTTGGGGGATAAAGCACTTAGATAATTCCCAAAAAGACGACGGATATGGATAGCATCTTAAGTCAAGAATAATGTATTGGGCATTGCAAACTTGACGATAAAAGCTCTCCACATTGTCTTGCTTTGCTGATGCCAAGTGCCAGTAAGCAACCGAGTCGTTAAGCCACTGAGGCTTCATTTCACCCTCTTCCTCTAGCTTTAGAGAGTTGAAGTAATCCATGTGTTCGCTTCTCTCTTTGACTTCTAAGGTGTCCTTGTTCCGTCGGATCTTCAGAACGAAGCTCTCTTTAGGAGTTGACAAAATTGCATTGTTGAGAAACTTATCTCGAGTTGAAGCGTTGCTCGCAGAGACAAAAAGAGCAAGACTATCACTTAGGTGTTTTATGGGGATGGAGTTTACCGATAGAACTTCATCCCCTATTTTTACATTGGTGGGATAGTTAGCAGATCTCTTACTATACACAAACCATCTCCCCGATAGAGATCTCATCCTAAACCCAGCCCTGCGCTCTCCAAATAGAAGCGTATCCATTGCTGTCGAGTGAGACGCATGAGAGTCATTCAGTCTTGCTGTGATATAGCGGATTGCTTTGTGGTAATCAACTTCGTTCTCAACATGCAAAAACATTGGGATAGCTTGTTGCAAGGACAAGTCCCAAGGCTGCTCGAACAACTGCCTGTTTGGATAGAAGTAATAAACAAAAGCGTAGAAATCAAAGAGCCCGATAAGACGATTGAGTGGATTGCGCCAATCAAGATCTCGATAAGAGCCTTTTCTCCTTATGGGTCCATTAGATTTGTGGTAAGTGGCAAAGCTCGCACGAGTCTGATCTATCTGAGTGTAAGCGTGAGCGAGCCAGCCGAGGAGCATCTTGCTTTCTTGAGTTAGGTCAGAAGACTTTTGTACCCACACCTCTTCGTATGTCGTAAGAAGACTGTCTCTCCTTGTCTCGGCTCCTATGCGTGCTAGCTCTCTCTGTAATGCTTTCTGAAGATTGTCATTAAAACTCTTGATAGAGACAGGTCCCTCAACCACCTCCTGCAATAGGGGGTAGAGTAGTTCACAAGCATATTTCTCTTTATAAGATGTCGATTTGTACTCAATCAATCCATATAGCTTTGCAATGTAAAACAGCTCTCTTTCTCTCTCAGACACCGTGCTATCTGGCAAACAAACAGAATGATCGGTCATCCTATAACATGGATCTGAGGGGAAAATACTAGCCTCAAAAGAGTTCTCAAGAAGTCGGGCATAACGAACGATCCCATACCCTAAAAGGCTGAGAACGAGGACAACAACAAACCAAAATAGATACTTCAGTCTCTTCACGAGTAAAATGGCAAGAGATTATACAGAGCGAATACGTGAGATAAGCACTATGTGCATTCTTATATTCACTGCAAATGTACTTGTTTTTAAGTGAATCTGACACGATCTAGAAGCCTCTCTCTTCTAGAGGGAAATCGTTAAACATCGAATAGCTAAAGAATGAAATATGCGCGCAGACCAGGGCTGATGCACTATAATAGCTCCGCTTAACGACCTGCTAGGAATAGAGTGTTAGATGAGTTCATTATATAATGT
>CAMCJO010000276.1 GCA_945875135.1 uncultured Porphyromonas sp. | reverse complement strand
TTACAAATTAGCTGACTGCGTACTTCTTAAAGTTCTCCGCCTGCTCAAAGATCTCTTTGTATATCTCATCACGAGGTACAGGCGGATAGTTTTCTGCTTGAAGGCAGAAGTATATCTTCAGATTGAGATCTGCACGGATTTTTTGATTGTTGAGCCAGTCGGTATATGACGACTGTACATCGATTAGCTCCTTAATCTTCTTGGCCAATACCTTGCACTTATCGTTGATGATGAGTGAACCTACATGCTTGTCCTCGCCATATACGAAGTTATACTTATCTCTGAGGTATATCAAGATGTCGTAGAAAGCTTTCTCCTCAAAAGTCAAGCCCAGCCCTCTGAAGCTCTCCTTATCTTCACCCAACTGATGAAGCAACTCCATCGCCTGTTTAGTGGCTTCATCTATGATGGCAGAGACAGCTTCACTCTGAGTAGCAGACGCTTCTTCTGCAGCGAGAGCCTCCTTTCGCTCGTGATAAGTTTCTAGCGTCTTACGAAGCAGATCTTCATACTTCTCAGCTGCTACCTTATTGCTGTTTTTGTATTCTCGGATGGTCTTGCGCAGCATCTTGACCAAGAGTTCGAGCCTTGTAGCAGGGAGTTTAATATTCTTGAGTCGCTCGGCAAACTCAGGGCTAAATATCTGCTCCTCGACGTCGGTATCTAAGATACTGACCACGGAGTTGCAGCGCAGAGCCTCCTGCACCATACGCTCGACCGCTCTATTCATACTCTCCACATCGTGCTTCTCGCCTGAAGTCTTACGCACATACGAAGCTACTGCCATATAGCACTGCGAGAGGGAGAGCTCATCGTGCGAGAGTTCGCCAGAGGGCTGGCACACATCGTAAGCCGCTCTCAGACGCTTCACGTGAGCTAAGAAAAAGGTCTTGGCTCCCACTTTTTTAGGGGCCCCCTTACCATTCTCTATATTCAGTGTCTCAGTCATCGTAAGGATGTGCTCAGCTGCTTGAGAGAGACACTCCAAGCGCGCTAAGGGGGTCGCCCCCTGGTCGGTAAAGGGCGAGAGGTCAAAGCCTGAGAACAGCTGCTTGATAATCTCTAGCTCAATGCGCAGAGCCTCGTGGGCTTGAGCCACATCGTCCTCGCTGGGACCGAAATCATCATCTTCGAAAGAACGCATCGCCTCCATCATATTTTTGTGTATGCCGATATAGTCTATCACATAGCCAAAGTCTTTGCCAGGGTAGTTGCGATTGACACGACTGATGGTCTGTATCAAGGTGTGCTTTTGCAGAGGCTTGTCGTTGTAGAGATAGGTCAGACAAGGTACATCAAAGCCCGTAATCCACATATCTACTACGATAACGATGCGGAAGTTGCTCTCTGGCATTTTGAATGCATCGTCTAGGGCTTTGATACGCTTCTTGTCGCCTAAGTATTGATACATGTCTGCCGCATCATTGCTACCACGTGTTGCCACCATCGCAATGGTCGGCATAGGGGTGAGTTTCTGTAGCACCTCTTGGGGCACGCAACTATCATCGGGCGACTTCCGCTCTGTGAACCAATCTGGACGGAGCTTTTTGAACTTCTGTAATAGTCTATAGGCGATCTTTCGTTTACTACAGACGATCATCGCTTTCTGCACCACATCGATACGGTTGTCACAAGCCTGCGTGTAATGCTCAATGATATCGGCTGCCAAGCGTTCCAGTCGATCATCGTCGCCAAGTATTACTTCCATCGCACTCATAGCCTTCTTGCTCTGAGCGACATCTTCTTCTGTCGCTCCCTCTTCGGCACACTGCTGATAGTAGGCATCTATCTCCCTGACCTTCTCTGCCTCCAGTGTTACTTTGGCAATACGAGGTATATACTTGATGTCTCGAGTGATGCCATCTGCCACAGCTTGTTGCATCGTGTAGCTATCCACAATCTGTCCGAAGACTTGGATAGTATCATCAATAGGCGTACCCGTAAAGCCCACAAAGGTGGCGTTGGGAAAGGCGATACGCAGCAGCTCGGCATAAGGCTTGGTGACAAATGCGCCTAGTCTATCTTTGTCCTTGTCCTTGTCATTGACCTTGAGTTGCGTGTTGAGGCGCACTTGCGTGCGGTGGGCTTCGTCCGAAAAGCAAACGATGTTGCGTCGCTCGTTGAGCAGCCCCGTCTCCTCACAAAATTTCTGAACGGTACAGATAAAAAAGCCGCCAGTATCACGCAGACTCATTTCCTTTTTGAGATCGGCACGGTCCTTTATCACCTTGGCTACTCCGAGAGACAAGAACTCTTCAGAGTGCAGGAAGAGCTTGCCCGCCTGCGTCTGAAGGTCGTCACGATCCACAATCATAACGATGGTAGGCGAGTCCAACTCGGGACAGCGTAGCGCGAGTTGCCGAGCGAGAAACATCATCGTATAGGTCTTGCCACAGCCGGTAGCTCCGAAGTATGTACCCCCACGACGGTCGCCCTCGGCGTAAGCCTTGAGAACGTGGTCTCGTAGCTGTCTCGTAGCAAAGAACTGCGGGTAGCGACACACGACCTCTTCTTCCTTGTCGCTCTTGACATCGGGGAAGTAAATATAGTCTCGCAATATCTCCAGGAAGCGCACAGGCTCATACACACCGCACACGATGGTGCGTACTTGATCTATTCCGCTCTGGGCTGAGGGCTCTTCGTTGTGTACTTTCTTCCAAGCATAGTAATGCTCATAGGGCGTGTAGGTGGTGCCAAGTTTGGTGTTGTTTCGTGTGGCATCACTGATACAGGAGAGCGGGCAGTACCTCAGGAGATGGGGGATGTCCCTCTTATAGCGTGTATGGATTTGCTCGTAGGCACTGGCTATGGCTGTCTCTTATACACATCTCCGAGCCCACGAGACCTCTCTACATCTC
>CAMCJO010000275.1 GCA_945875135.1 uncultured Porphyromonas sp. | reverse complement strand
ACCTCCTGCTGCGCTTGCGCTAGTGCCATACCGTAACCCGGCACGATGATGACGCGCTTAGCACCACGGAGCATCGCAACAGCCTGATCGATAGGAGAGCTCTCCTGCTTAGGCTGAGGTGCAACGGGAGTTTGGGGGGCTGGAGCGTCAGGCTTGGCGGGAGCCGTTGCCTTGGCAGGAGCTTTTGCCTTGCCGTGAGGGATGAGGATGTTGATGAGCGAGCGGTTCATCGCACGGCACATGATCTGCGTGAGGAGAAGACCCGAAGCACCGACGACACCACCGACAGCTACGAGGAAGATGTCGCCAATGGCCATACCGGCGATAGCACCAGCCACACCGCTCAGTGAGTTGAGCAAGCTGATGGTGATCGGCATGTCAGCACCGCCCACACGTATGGAAAAGTAAAGCCCGAAGAGCGCACTGAAGAGCATCGTGCCGATCATGGCGTAGAGGAGGGCATTAGGCATCTGGTAGTTGAGCGTGCCGATGAGTAGGAAGAAGACGGCGACAACGAGTGTGAGTGAGGTCGCTACATTGTGAAAAGGCCATACGACTGACTTCTGTGACAGTACTCTGTGTAGCTTGCCCGCTGCAACGAGGCTCCCGACGAGCGTGAGCATACCGATGATGATAGCGAGGAAAGCGGTGACCAGCGTGAAGTGGACATTGCTCTCAGAAAGCTGGAAGAGTGTCAAAGCACCGACGAGTGCCGAGGCACCACCGCCGATACCGTTGAGCAGAGCCACCATCTGCGGCATCTGGATCATCTTGACTCGTGTGTAGAGTAGGACGCCGATGACACCACCGATGAGGATGCCTCCGATGAGCCAGGGGAAGGTGACGACCTGTAGCTTGAGTAGCGTGACGATGACACCTAGCCCCATGGCGGTAGCACTGAGGGCGTTGCCACGAGCAGCGCTCTTGACCTTGCTCATCATAGCGATGCCTACGAGCACGAGGATGCTGAGGACCGCGCAGATGACGTAGTATACGGGATTAGAGATTTCTATGAGTGTATTCATGCCTTGCCTCCTTTCTTGTTTTTTGTAAACATACGGAGCATGCGGTTGGTCACGCCAAAGCCCCCGACGACATTGATGGTGGCTAGGATGACGGCTATAACCCCAAATATTTGCTGGAAGAGACTACCGTCTGGAGCTATGATAGCTGTGGCAGTAGCTGCGAGCGCTCCCGTGATGGTGACGCCACTCAGGGCGTTCATCCCCGACATGAGGGGGGTGTGCAACAAGCTAGGCACATTGCTGATGAGCTTGTAGCCGACGAAAGTCGCCACAAGGAAGATGGCGACGAGGATCAGTGGGTTCATTGAGAGATTAAAGATTAGAAATTAGAGATTAGAGAGTAGAGGTTAGAGTTTTAGAAATTAGAGGTTAGAAGTCAGAGTATGACCCCTTAGGATCATATCCTCTGACGTCTAACCTCTAACGATAGGGGGAAGTCAAGTTCCTGTAAACTAAGCTACTTCTTGAGTCCCATAGCCTCGAGGGTACCCTCGTGGATGATCTCACCAGCCTCCGTCGTGACGACGATAGAAGAGGTGATCTGATCGCTCATGTCGAGGTGCATCTTGCCATCCTTGACGAGGTACTTGACGAGGTTGTACATGTTTTGTGAGAACATCCAGGTAGCACTCTGAGGCAGCATACCAGGGATATTCTTGATACCCTCGATGACTACGTGGTGCTTGACGTCACGCTCACCTGGAGTCGTGATAGCGCAGTTACCACCCTGATCGATAGCGATATCAACGATCACAGAGCCGGGCTTCATAGACTTGACCATCTCCTCGGTGATGACCACGGGAGCGATCTTGCCGGGCACGAGGGCACTACAGAAGATGACGTCTATGTCCTTGACATGCTCAGCCAGCACCTGACGCTCATGCTCTAGTAGCTCGGGGCTCAGGTGTAGTGCGTAGCCACCAGGAGCGACAGCCTTGTCAGCGGGGATGCCCAGGTCGATAGGTTTAGCACCTAGACTGGTAGCCTGCTCAGAAGCTGCGGGACGTATATCAGCTGCGTAGGTGATACAGCCAAGACGACGAGCCGTAGCGAGTGCCTGTAGACCAGCTACACCGACACCGATGACGAGCACCTTGGCGGGGTCGATCTTGCCGACAGCGGTAAACATCTGTGGCATAAAGAAGGAGAGGTCATTGGCAGCCATCAGGATACCCTTGTAGCCTGCGCAAGTACTCATAGAGGTGAGTGCATCGAGATTCTGTGCACGAGAGATACGAGGTACACCATCTAGGGTGAGACCTACGACGCCCTGCGCAGCCATCTTGCGTACCATATCATGGTTCACAGGAGAGGCTGGGTGGATGAAGGTGATCAGGTATTGCCCCTTGTGCATCATGTCGATCTCATGCTTGCCAAGCTGCTCGTTGAAGAGTGGCTCCTTGACCTTGATGATGATCTCCGCACGGCGGTAGATCTCCTCAGGTCCTTGTATCAGCTCAGCGCCAGCTGCCTGATAGTCCTCGTCGTGGTATGCTGCGCCTTCGCCAGCTCCACGCTCAAATAGTACAGTGTGTCCATCAGCGACATACTGCTTCACTGCCTCGGGGCTCGCTGCGACGCGAGCCTCATCGTGCATGATTTCTTTAGGTACGCCTATTATCATAGTTCAATTATATAGAGAATGAATAGTCTTTTGCCTAGAATGGGGCGCATACGAAAGCATCAGTGCTGTCCCTGCACCCATTCATTTCGCAAATATACATACTTAACGCCAAAGTCACAAGAGTCTCAATTCTGAAAATCTCATTATCGGCTGACGTGTAGCAATATGTAGGGACTGTCTCTTATACACATCTCCGAGCCCACGAGACCTCTCTACATCTC
>CAMCJO010000274.1 GCA_945875135.1 uncultured Porphyromonas sp. | reverse complement strand
AATAGTCAGCGAGATATGCAATAGTTCGCTCCGATTATACGTGCAACAGTCTCAGTTGTTCTTTTTATTCTGTTTTTATATGCGACTTTGGAGCTGAATTCCCGTGAGGGCAAGGTGTTTTTGGAGGCGAAATTTTGCGGAGCGAATTTCATTGTCCGACAAAAACACTTCTTGCCCATTTTCCGTTTTATAGCCACCCCTTGTCGGACAAAGTCCAACAGGGCGTGGTTTCCTCCGTTTCCAGTTTGTTGCATTCGTTGACATTCCATTTGTTAAAATAGGCTTCGCTTTTGGCTCTGCTTTTCTGCATCGCTGTGCAGGGGCGCGGGTGTGGTGCTGTTGTGCCGTCTGTTTGCGGTGTTGTATTTCCCATTTGATAATGCGTTTTCCATTGTATGTTCTCTTTTGTTCTATGTGCTTGTCTGAGTGTTTCGCTTTTTGCGTGAAATTGTCTCGTGTCTCTCGTTTTCTGTTCGGATTAGAGTGTTTACTAATTGATCTGCACAAGTGCGCTACTGTTTTTTAGTTGTGTTCGCTCTTCTGTTTGAGCGAAGAGTTGCTCTTACTTGTTTGTTACGATGCAAAGGTAGGAGCTTTGTTTGGGAAAAACTAGCTGTTAGACTTACTAAGATTTACCGCAACTTACCGCAATTTACTCGTCCCCGAAAAAAGTTCGTTTTCGTCAACCGATCTTTGAATCTTTGCATTGCAAACAGAGTTGGAAAGGACATCTCGGTGGAGACTGTGCTTTGTTGCTTCTCTTCATCACGCAACTAAGTTGGTTCATTGTCCGATCTCACTCCTTTCCTCTCTGTTTTATTTAGAGCAAGTAATCAACCCTATAATAAATGAGACGAAAGATTATCACTTTACTTCTTCTGTGTTTTGCGACGATAGGATTCTCGTATGCACAGAAAGTTGCCATCAAGCACAACTTCGCTTATGATGCGCTCTTTGCTCCTAACTTGGGAATAGAGTTTTCCTTGGGAGATCGAGTAACACTGGACACACAGTACAGCAACAACACCTTTGTTTTTCGCAAGCAAGACCGTTTGCCTGAATGGTCTCACTGGCTTGCACAGAGTGAGGTGCGTTACTGGACGTGCGAATCATTTAATGGACTCTTCTTTGGGCTACACGCTCTTGGAGGACAATTTCGTATAGGACACGTTAATATCCCCTTTGTGTTAGAGAACAAGAACTCCGTAATGAAGAACCAGCGATATATCGGTTGGTATTATGGAGGAGGTCTCAGTGTCGGTTATCAATGGGTCTTATCTCCCCGCTCTTCTATTGAGTTGTCTATTGGTGGAGGTTATGCTCGTATCGACTATAGCAAGTGTACAGCGTGTGGCTATAGGGATAGCGAGGCTTCGGCCAACTATGTTGGTCCGACTAAAGCCACGCTGTCTTACATCTTCTTCTTCAAGTAACCTCTCTATCAATCACAACAACAATGAAACACATTCGTAATCTATCTATATTTATCACGCTCCTGTTTGGTAGTCTGTTCGTCTTGTCGGCTCAGGCTTACCCTTTGGAAGAGACCTCTCTAATCTCTCTGTCCAGACGAGACTATAAGGTCGGCTATCAGCGGAACCTAAATGCTCTGACAATAGATGTAGACCTTACATCTTATAGTAAGGTCAAGAGTCAGGAGCTTCTTTGTATCTATCCGATCTACCGCTCTAGTGATGGTAAGAAAGAGTGTAAGCTCGCCCCTATCTACGTTGTCGGCGATCGTCGCCATAAGCAGATACAGCGCAACAGGCTCTTGCGTAATGCTCATGGTGTTGTCTATGAAATAGTCAACCGCCCTGTGGAGTCAATTTACGCCCGCAAGGGGGATATTATTGCTCCTCATTACGAAATTGATTTTGAGCCGTGGATGCGTAATGGAGAACTGCGACTTTATATGCAACGCTATGGTTGTGCCTCCTGCCCGTCGGCTCTCGTCTCTTATCAGAGCGAGCCAATCCATCTAGACGCTTACAACTTCGGACGCTACGAGTACACTTTTATTCGTCCAGCCGACGAGCAGACAAAAGAGTACAAGAAAAGCTTTGACAGCTATGTGCGCTTTCCCTACGATTCTAGCGAGCTGTTGTTCACTAGCGAAAACTCGGCAGAGCTAGAGCGTCTCAACCGCTTTATCATTGCTTCTCAGCAAGAGGAGGGTGTGAGACTGAGTTCGCTCGCTATTGTTGGTTACGCCTCTCCAGAGGGAACTGCTAACTACAACCAGCGTCTGAGCGAGTACCGTGCGCAAGCTCTCTATGATTACGTTCAAGGTCGCTTTCCTGACCTCGTAGCTACTGTCAAGGTCTCAGGCGAAGGCGAGGACTGGTCTGGACTACGCCGACTAGTCTCTGAGAGCACTCTTGACAACAAGTCTCAGGTGATGCGCATCATAGACGATGTCCCCACAGATGTCAAGCGAGACAAAGCTATGCGCCAGCTAGGCAATTACAACCATCTGCTAGCAGATTACTACCCACAGTTGCGACGCACCACCTTTACTATGAGTTACGAAGTCGGTGCTTTTAGCACGGACGAGCTAGCCAGCGTCTATGCAAAGAACCCTCTTCTACTCAAGCAGAGCGAGCTGTATTATCTAGCAGAGCAAGCTATGGAACGAGGAGTTAGCCCCGTGCCTTATCTACGCTCTGCTTATGAGCAGTACCCCAAAGATCCTGTTGCTATCCTTAACTATGCTAATGCCTTGCTCAAGTACGATCACAACGCTGAGCTAGCTCATAAGCTACTCACGCCCATTCGTACTGATGCCCGTGCTAAGCTTCCCTTATCTGTGGCAACAGAAATGATGTCTTCTACTAACCTTTAACCCAAGTTTCACGGGAGGGATCGTGTAATGGTTGCTGGGTGCGGGCGGGAG
>CAMCJO010000273.1 GCA_945875135.1 uncultured Porphyromonas sp. | reverse complement strand
ACCGCGAGTTCACAAATCTCACGAGCGATGGTCTCTCTGAGCAGTTTCTTCCGATGAAACTAGAGTTTCCTACCTATGAAACTAGAGTTTCCTACCTATGAAACTGGAGTTTCCTACCCATGAAACTGGAGTTTCACACTAGTGGCACTGATAGTTAGCTTCAGAAAGAGCAGAAAAAGGGGCGAATCCCCGTGAGGTTCGCCCCTATCGATACGTTTGTGGATTGGTCAGCTTAGTTGGCTGAGGGGGTGTAGTGGATGTTGTCGATGAGACGAACCTCACCGCAGTAGCAGACGATGCAGCCGACGGGGTCGCTGCTATCGCTCCACGACTCAAGGGGGCGAAGGGTCTTGCCGTCGACAATCTGGTAGTACTCGGGACGCAGGAGCGGATGCTCAGCGAGGCGTGAGACGACGAAGTCGACGACCTCACGAGGTGTATGCGCTGGGACGAGCTCTTGGCTAGCTACAAGTGTGTCGTGAATGCGGGGCGCTACGTCACGTTGCTCACTGGTCAGGAGGAGGTTACGGCTGCTCAGAGCTAGTCCGTCAGCCTCGCGGATGATGGGACAGCTGTGTATCTCTACGGGCAGAGCGAGTTGGCGAACCATCTCCCGCACGATAGCTATCTGCTGGAAGTCCTTTTCGCCAAAGAAGGCGCCATCGGGCTGCACGAGCATAAAGAGCTTGCTCACGATCTGCGCTACTCCGTTGAAGTGCCCCGGGCGATGCGCTCCCTCCATCGTCTCTCCGAGGAAGCCGAAGTCAAACTGACGTGTATCCGCCTCGGGATACATCTCCTCGACGGTGGGCAGGAAGGCGATGTCTACCTGAGCATCACTTAGACGCGCTAGATCCTCCTCTGGTTTGCGGGGATAGGTGCGCAGGTCTTCGGGGTTGTTGAACTGCGTGGGGTTGACAAATACGGATACGACGACGATGTCGTACTGCTTTCTAGCAGCAGCCACTAGGCTCAGGTGTCCCGCATGCAGGGCACCCATAGTCGGCACTAGCCCTACACGGGCTGAGGGGTTCTCCTGGCGTAGCTTAGAGAGTTCTTGCTGTAGCGCAGCAACCGTTGTAATGACTTTCATTTGTGTGTGATATGCTGAAAGGGTGTGTATGATGTGATTTCTATTTATAGGTCTTGTCGATAGAGCAAGCAGGCGTCGCCATAGCTGAGGAAGCGGTAGTGCGCATCAGCGAGGGCGTGCTCATAGAGCGTGCGCCAGTGAGGTCCGATGAGTGCCGAAACGAGCAGCAGGAGCGTGCTCTTAGGCTGGTGAAAGTTGGTCACCAAGATGTCTACCATCTGATAGTGATAGCCTGGGGCAATGAGTAGCGCCGTGGAGAAGGTGAGCCGATCAAGCCCCCTGTGGCGCGCATAGCGGAGCAAAATCTCCAGCGCCTCACGACGTGACGGCAAGGTTGCGCCACAGCTCTGACGCATACGGTAGCTATACCACTGATCTAGGTGAAAGGGCTCTGCCACGTCCCCACCCTCCTGCTCTGCTTGCTGCAGCGCAACGGCAAACCAGTAGAGGCTCTCCAAAGTGCGTACCGAGGTGGTGCCAATGGGTACAAAGGAGCTATCAATATGCTCTCGGAGCGTCTCCAGCGTTGCTGTCGGCACACTGCAATACTCGCTGTGCATCTGATGATCAGCGACCTGACGACCCTTGACCGGTAGGAAGGTGCCGGCACCGACATGGAGCGTTAGCTCGGTGATGCGGTGCCCCTCGGCGAGGAGCCGATCATCGAGCTCTGGCGTGAAGTGTAGGCCCGCCGTTGGCGCCGCCACGGAACCCTCGATGCGTGCGTAGACGGTCTGATAGTCGGTGAGGTCGCTGCTCTCGGTCTCTCGATTGAGGTAAGGGGGGATGGGTAGCTGACCGCACAGCTCTAGTATCTCGCCAAAGGTTTTATTCTCGTCACTCCAGCTGAAGGTGACGACGTCTGGCGTCTCCGCCTCCCTACTCGCTTGTAGCGTGATCGTTTGTCCGTCAGCTAATGGGAGCGTACAGGAGATAGTTTGCTCGGGGCGCCACTTCTTCGAGTTGCCCACGAGGCAGTGCCAGGAGCATGAGCCGAGGGAGGCTAAGCTCTCCTCGTAGCTGACCGGTTTGTAGGGGTCTAAGCAAAGTATCTCAATGCGGGCACCCGTCGCCTTGACAAAGAAGATGCGCGCCTTGATGACCCGCGTGTTATTGCGAATGAGGAGCGCATGAGGCGGGAGTAGCTGTGGCAGCTCGGCAAAGGTGTGATCCTCCAGCCACCCCGTAGCATCGCTCAGGAGGAGCCGGCACTGGTCACGCTCCGCCAGCGGATGCGCTGCGATACGCTCGTCAGGGAGCGGGTAGTCGTAGTCGTTGATGTCTATATCGACCCAGTGCTGCGTATGAGGCTTGTCACACATACTCTCGACCTTCTGATTAGCTTCTGAGGTACTACTCCAGCGTCACGTAGCAAGACTCCTGCAGCTTAGGCTCTACGACGACACGCTGCATCACGCCGTCACGCAGGTAGTCGATGGTGACACCCGTGCGGGGTGCTGTAGTGATCCAAGGGTTGAAAGCAAAGAGGTAGCTAAAGCCTCCGAAGTACTTATCCTTGTCCAGGAGCTTAGCGACTCGAGCGTAGTCTTCCGAGTCCCAATAGCGGCAATTGGTTGGTCCATCTTTGATCGCAAAGGGATGCTCATGCGTACGGCAGGCCATGCTCTTCTTGACAAAGGCCAGATAACCCTTAGAGAGTTCATCGGCCGTGCCTAGAGGGCGACCATTGATGGCGACAATCTCGTCACCAGCGCGTAGCCCCGCCTCGGCAGCAGGTGAGTGCAGTGGTAGCGAGTGGATGGTCGAGATGTTGTTTGCCCGATAGTTGATCCCCAGCGACAGGTGCCTGTGGGTGGCAAAGCGCACAACGAGCGAGTTGAAGTAGCGCGTGAAGGGGAACTGCA
>CAMCJO010000272.1 GCA_945875135.1 uncultured Porphyromonas sp. | reverse complement strand
AGTCTAATAAGCAGGATTGATCGTTTACTTCTTGACCACTAGTCGCTCCTGCCACTCAGTGCCTACGAGGAGGTATACACCATCGCTGAGAGCTGTCAGGTCAATCTGCAGATGCCCCTCTGCATCTGCTTGCATAGCGCACATTAGCTCGCCCTCCATACTGTAGAGCTTCACAGGGCTAGAGGGTTGCAAGCCATCGATGAGGACAAACGTCTGTGCGGGGTTCGGATAGATACGAGCGGATTGACTCTCTATTGCCTCCACGGCTGTATCCTCACCCTCATAGTCGCCAGAGAAGGACTGGACACTCCAATTCTTACCCTTGGCGATGGCGACGTCACTCTTGAGACATATATTGCCATCTGTCTTAGCATCCATGCCTATAACTTGAAACATGCCAGGCTCCTTGCCCCTACGATCGGGTAGACCATTGACAAGCGCTGTCATCGCCTCACCCTTGATCTGATTACCAGGGCAATCAAGGACCTGCAATTCTCTATTATGTGACACATCAAGGTGGGTCAGCTGGTTACTCCCGACACCTAATCCAGTCAGCTTAGTACACGAAGAAAGATCGAGTTGCGTCAGTTTATTTGCATAACACGCCAAGGTAGTCAATGCACGAGCATGTGACAGGTCTAGACTGGTCAGCGGATTACCCGAACAGGACAACAGTGTAAGCGTCTCGCAGTTTATGTCTAAGCTCGTCAACTGATTCTCATGCGAGGGGGGCGTCTCCAGATCTACAGCACCATCACATAGTAGGAGTGTCAGGTTACCCCGGAGGGTGACTGTCTGGCTCGTGAGCGTATAGAGATGCCCCTTGCCATCGAGTATCAGTGGCTCCTTGAGTCCCTCAGCGATGACAGTCTGCCCCTTGACGGGACTCACCGCCAGCATAATCTGCTCGCCTACTGCCCTAGAGGTGGTCATCGTGATGACACCGTCGCTACCAGTGCGGAGGGACTCAGAGGGGAGGTTGGTAATAGAGGGTCTCACCTCGGCTTGTAGCCCTATTGAGGTGAGGAGCGTGCAGAGTAGGACGCACGCCCAGTGGTGTAGTCTTCTTGTCATATTACTTGTCATATTAGTTGGTAGTTGATAGAAAATGATATGAGACAAGACACGCCCCGAGGAGCTGTGTCTTGTCTATTCGTTTAGGAGAGCTTAGAGATGAGGAGTAAACGCTCTAGCATCGGACTCGTTGCTAGCATCAAGCAGGTTCTCTCGCATCAGCTCTAGAGAGGGGTAACCCTGTGACATCATAGGAGTGGGCAGCTCTGCTGTGTTTATTGCGGAATTAATGGTATTGAGTTTTCCTGTACTCTTTGTGTACCCTACGGGTATCCATCCCTTGGCGTCAATCTGCTCTAAGTGCTGGGGAGTGAAAGCATTCTCACCAAAAGAGTATTCAGCGTTCTCATTCTCACGAGTTGCCACAAGAAAGAGTCCATTCAATTTATTAGGGATTTCATTTGTAAAGAGCTTGTCGAGGAACTGTGTGATAGCCTCTTCTGACATCTTATTGAATGTAAGATTCACAAAAAGACAAGGGTACCACCTTTGTTCCTTTCCATCATACCAGTCCTCTTCGTAGTACTTATTTTCTGCTTCGGCTACCTCAATGGATGTCAGCAGATTGTTCTGAGCATAGAGCTGAGCTGGGACATGATGGAGCTTGAGCGTAGAGAGTTGATTATCTGCTATGGATAATACGTTGAGGCGCTTCAGAAGCGAGAGATCTAGAGAGCCTTGGAGCTTATTGTTTTTAAGGTTTAAATAGATTAATGTCGCAGGAAGCATAGAAACATCTAGTGAAGTCAGATTTTTATTTCTGAGGGATAGGGCCTCTAGCTTGAGATGACTTATGTCGGGTATAGGAGTAGAGGGACTGTCTAGATATAGCTCTATGAGCTTATTACAATGCGTGAGGTCTAGCTCTTTGAGAGATGTACCACTTAAGTCAAGAAACTTTAGCTCAGTAGCCTTAGATAGATTTAGTTGCTCTAGCTTGGGAGAAGTCCACAAATATAAATTCTTGAGAATGGGTTCTGTAGGTAGTGTTATCCTAGTTAGGTTATCGAGATTGCCTGTCCGTATAAATACAAGACCCTTGCAGTGAGAGAAGTCTAGATCGGTGATATTAGGACAAGAAAACATATTAAAGTTCCTAAAGTTAGGAGCCTGAGATGCCACAAACGCAGTAAGTGGAGCTTCATGAATATTGAACCCGATCACATTACCCTTGATGACTACATTAGGGTCGGTGATGGTATAGCAGACCCACGCCTTCACATCAGGATAGCGTGAGGGGTACTCCGAGGGTTTCATCCCCTTAAACTCAAGCTCTCCCTCAGCCCTTATAGCCATAGAGATGGTGTCGCCCACCTTCATACCAGAGGCAAAGGCGATGCCCTCGTCCTCTCCGAGGAGCTTGAGGAGCTCCTGCTCCTGTGCTACCACCTCGGGATTGCGAGGGGTCTCTTTCTTTTGATTTGGCTCATCCTTCTTGCATGAGATGAGTAGGATGCTGGCTAGTAGTAGGAGCCAAGACATCAGGTGTAGTTTGGATTTCTTCATTGTTATATTAGGTTTTGATTAGTGTAGTTGGCTAGGATCTAGCGATTCTAAATACCCCTAGAGAGTGCATAAATACCCTCTAGGGGATACTAAAGAAGAAGCTTATAGACAGCACAAAGTTACAAGCCTTAAGGGCTACCAATCAAGAGCAAAAAGGGTACTTCTCGGGATTTGTCCAAATACAGCAGAATCCGATATGGTTTCTCCAAGATTTGGACGAAATTCTTCTCTTGGACTCGATGCCGTAACTCTCACGAGTAGGGATACCTAAACGAGTAAAGACCTGTAGGGACTGGACGGCTCGTGCGTCCCTATAGATTGGGGGTACAGCGTTTGACGAGTGGATTTGTCGTGCTGACGTAGCTTGTGTAGGGGCGGACCTACGTGTCCGCCCGCAGAAT
>CAMCJO010000271.1 GCA_945875135.1 uncultured Porphyromonas sp. | reverse complement strand
GTATTCCCTCACGGGAATAGCGGTTAGAGAGCAGAACTATCGGAGCTGTCAGAGTGACTGGAGACGGATAACAATATGTAGGGCGCACGACCATGCGTCCCTTGCATTTGAACTTAGAAAGCAAATCATCTCCCGTCAGGTTGCAGACCCGTAATGTCGCTACCTATCTCGAGACTGTTGCAACAGTCTCAATAGGACTCCGAAGGAAGAGTTGCGAGATGCTGTGCAGACTTAAGCGCAGCAGTCTCTCTTGGGAGACTTCTTCGGCGTAGCGGGCTTGCTATGGTGGCAGGCGGAGCAACCGGCACAGCCTGAGGCTCCTCGCGGTCGGCGGATCAGTCGCCACACACTACGAATGATGTAGAGTAGCGTGACTGCGATGATGAGGAGTACAATGATTGTTTGCATATCCATAGCGACACCTACATTATATAATGAGTAGTCCTATCAGTCGTGCCAGATAAGCCACGATCCAGGCTAGCACGCAGGTGTAAACGACCACAAAGAGTCCCCACCAGGCACTATTGAGCTCCCTAGCGACCGCCACAATCGTGGCTACACAAGGCATATAGATGAGCACGAAGATGAGGAAGCAGATGGCGATCAGTGGTGTGTAGAGCGGTTCTCCCGTGACGGGGTCCTTCTCTTGGCGCATCTGTCGTGAGAGTGCCGAGCTGCCCACGGCAAAGTCGTCGCTCTCCTCGTCGACCGTCTCATTACCCGTATAGATGACGCTGAGAGAGCTGACGACCACCTCTTTGGCCGGTAGACCAGCCACAAGCGCTACGCTGAGCTTCCAGTCGAAGCCGAGCGGTGCTAGAACTGGCTGCACCGTCTGCCCGATGCGTCCTAGGTAAGAGCCCTCTTGCTGCTCCATGTGCGCTTGACGCTCTATCTCGGCGACCTGCTCACTGCGCTCACTCTCAGAGAGCGTGCTCTGCTGCTGCACCTGAGCTATCTGCTCCTCCGCACGAGACATCACCTCCTCACGAGGATAGTAGCCTAGCGCCCAGATGATTATCGAAGCCACGAGGATCACCGATCCCATCTTGTGGAGATACTCACGCGCTTTGTCCCACATGTGTATCCCCACAGCACGTGCCATCGGGATACGATACGGAGGTAGCTCCATGACGAAGGGGAGGTCCTCCGACTTGAAGAGTACGCGGCGGAAAAGCTTCGCCATCAGGAAAGCCAGCAGCACACCCAAGGCGTACAGTCCGAAGAGTACCAGCCCCGCATGCTGTGGGAAGAAGGTCCCCGCTATGAGTATGTAGACTGGCAGTCTAGCACTACAACTCATGAGCGAAGTGACTAGTACCGTGATGATACGGCTCTGCCGGCTCTCGATCGTACGGGACGCCATTACGGCAGGGACATTGCACCCGAAGCCCATGATGAGCGGTATGAAAGACTTGCCGTGCAGCCCCATGTGGTGCATGAGTTTATCCATCAGGAAGGTGGCTCGAGCCATATAGCCTGTGTCCTCCATGATGGATATGAAGAGGTAGAGGATGAGGATATTCGGTAGGAAGACGAGTACGCCACCCACACCGCCTATGACACCCGTCACCAGTAGGTCACGCAGAGGTCCTGGGTTCATCATTCCGTGGATCCAAGCACCAAAGGCATCCACGCCCTGCTCGATCCAGTCCATCGGGAAGGCTCCCAAGGCAAAGGTCGCCTCAAACATGATAAAGAGGAAGGCGAGGAAGATCGGATAGCCCCAGATAGGGTGTATGAGGAGGTTGTCTATACGATCCGTGATGGTGCGTATGCGCCGCTTGTTCGGGCGGTAGGTCTCTCTGAGCGCACCTGCGATGAAGCCGTACCGCTGATTGATGATATAGTTCTCCAGATCCTCCTCGCTGGAGTGGTTCTTGCGCAGCCTATTCTCCTCGTAGGCCGTGGCAGTGAGGAGGTACTCACCCTTCGCTTGCTGCTTGATAAAGCTCTGCGTGTGCGGATCCCCCTCGAGGAGCTTGACCGCCAGGTAGCGCGGAGACAGGTGGTCGGGGAAGGTCGCATGCTCGGCGAGCTTCTCCTGAAGGTTTGCTATGCTCTGCTCGAGATCCGTCCCGTAGTTGATCTGCAGGAAGCGACGATCGGCATAGAGATTTTCGTCCACGAGCTGACGCACCTTATCAAAAAGCTCGAAGACCCCTACTCCCTTGCGGCAGATGGTCGGAACCATCGGTGTGCCGAGGAGGTGGGAGAGCTGCTGTATGTCGAGCTGATTCTTCTTCTGCTCAAACTCGTCCCACATGTTGAGCGCGATAACCATCGGGATGCCCATCTCGCGTACCTGCACAGCGAGGTATAGCTGACGCTCTAGGTTGGTCGCGTCGAGCACATCAATGACCACGTCGGGACGCGTCTCCACGTTGGTCAGATAGTCACGGATGTAAAGTTCCTCTGGCGAATAGGGCGATAGCGAATAGGTGCCGGGGAGGTCAATCAGTTCGTAGCGAACGCCTTGATAGTCGAAGTGCGCCTCCTTTGCCTCGACAGTCACCCCGCTGTAGTTGCCGACACGCTCATGCGCCCCACTGGCATGGTTGAAGAGAGTCGTCTTGCCACTGTTGGGATTGCCTATGAGTGCTACCCTCAGCGAGCGAGAGATGGCGACACGATCGGAGGCTGCGCTCTCTGTAAGTGATGCTCCTGCACCACCCTGTACGAACGTATGTGCCAGCGGTGGCAGCTCCTCCGCAGAGGAGGCTGGATCAATGAGCTCCACCATGATCAGTCCCGCCTCTTTGCGACGCAGCGAGACGTTGTAGTCCATCAGCCGATAGTAGATAGGATCCCGTAGCGGAGCCGCTTGGATCACCTCCACAACCTGCCCCTGCACGAAGCCCATCTCTAGGATACGCTTGCGAAAGGCCCCATGCCCACCGACCGATAGGATACGAGCTCGGTCGCCATTATGTAACTCCGACAATTTCATACGCCACAAAGATAGCAAAAGCTGACCGAGTGCTCAGATCTAG
>CAMCJO010000270.1 GCA_945875135.1 uncultured Porphyromonas sp. | reverse complement strand
CGGTACGAAAGGTCTCGTTGATACTAGGATCATCAAGATCCGAATTCCAAAATACGTAGAAGAGACTTCCAAGAGAATAGCGTGTCTGTTGGTTGCTTAGTAAGTCGTTGAGAGCCGTTGTATGAGTAAAAGAAGCATACGTTGATACAAAGGCATTGGATCCTTGTTTCTTGCCATAAGACTGAGACGACGGGTCATTAAAACTAATAAGAGTAGTCCCTGGTTTAGCATTTGGCATCTTTATACGAGGATGGATTCTTGCAATTGGAAGTCTTTCTCCTGTAATCAAGCATCGTCCTTCAATATTGCTCGCTAGAGTTTCTTGAGCGGCATAGTCGTACGCATCCTCTTGTGTAGCCAAAAGCTCTGTGTCACCTTGCAGCTGGAAGGTCATCCAGTCTTCCACAAAAACGCGCTCGGTGTGAGCATCCTTTGGCAGAGGCGTCTCGGCGCCACGATAGTGTTCGTAAAAGCGACAGACCGCCTTAAAGCAAGCATTGTCTGGGTACAAGTTTGCAACTTCGGATATGGCTCGCTTGAAGTCTTCAAACTGATTCATACAGGGAGATACACCCTCCGTACTTTCTTCATATCCTAGTATATACTTGCGATTGTCCCAAAAGGGTTGTGCGGGTGGACGTTGTCCACTGCGCTTTTCTGCAATTGGGACAAGATACTCCCGCCCTATATTATCGTTTGGGTTTTTGATGTTTTTCAGTCGGACGAAGGAGCCATCTTCGCGAATGACGATGACCCAGCCAATGGGCTTGACCTCTTGTCCAAAGGGAGCTATGCGATGTGCCTTGCGCATCGCCTCGTAGTAGTTGTATAGTGCTTGTAGGATCATCTCAGTATCTCATTACTATCCATAGGGGGAACGAGGATGACGCCCTCGACCATTTGCGCATGATAAAACATCGCGGGGGGATTCTTCCTGTCCCGCTCGAAGTCCATATCGTAGAGCATAATGCTCAGGTCGCGACTCTCAGGGATAGGCTTGGGCTCTAGTGATGTCTCCCCATGCTCTAGGTCCACATACTCAAAGGCGCAGGTGAACTCACGGCACCCTAGGTAAGGCATCATGAAGCACTGACCAGCCTTGGCTCTGCGCTCGAAGATTTCTTGGTACTTTCTGGGGTTCTCCGCCTTACGCTCAGCTTCGCTGTACTCCTCTTTGTAGTGCTTCTGACAGCTAGCTGATCGGTCTCTCACGGGTATGTAGACCATCTTAGCATAGATCCGATAGTCTACATCACGTAAGAGGTAGGAGGCACGCTGTCTACGATCCTCTGAGATGTTTATGCCTGTGCTCCCTTTGCTCATAATAGAGGCCACCTCGTTTCGCTTGATGGTAAACCGCTTGATCGGGGCTAGCACCTCTATCTTCGTGATTTCCCAGCGTATGGCGGGTTTCCAGTAGATCGCCTGAAAGATGGCTCGCGCTGCACTAGGCGTGATCACATCATAGCTGACACGCTCCACCTTCATCTCGGGGCGTGTGAAGCAGGCGAAGGGACCACGCACACGCAGGCAGTACTCCTTATCTATATACTCTTCCATATATCTATACTCCCATGAATGTTAATGTCTGATCGATTATCTGTATCCCAGTCTCCGTGCTGTAGAGCTTATCATCGGCTAAATAAGCGATGCCACTCTCGTTTGCTGAAATAGTTCCCTCCAAAGTTAAGCAATCTTTTTGTTTTAGACCAATGGTAAGACGATTCATTTGTCGGTACTCATGTCGTGTCAGCGGGAGGTTGTTTTGGAGCTTCTTGATGATCGCTTTCCCCGCATCGCCATAAGGAATAACGATCGGAGTATCCTGATTCTCTATATATTTAAAGTTCTCGCTCGCTGTCTCGTAGTCGAATCGTAGTTCCTCACATCGATCGTTGTCCTCGCCCCAAAGCCGTTTGGATACCTCCTTATCTTTCTTGTTGTCGAAGCAGTCGACATCATTATAGAACGCCTTGTAGTAACGCTCGATCTCCTCTCTCTCTGGAGCTCCCTGCTCAGCCAGCCGATCAAGCAAATCTTCCAGGGCACCTTGCGCCCAGTTCATCTCACCAAGGGCATTTGTCCCATCAGTAAGACTAAAGATGTAGACCTCGCCAGGCTCTGCCATACGTCCCTCACGGTTGCACCGCCCAGCGGCCTGCATGACCGAGTCCAGACCCGCCATCGCTCGGTAGACCACGGGGAAGTCTAGATCTACACCAGCCTCGACCAGCTGCGTGCTGACGACACGCACAGGCTCTCCAGCCTTCAGACGATGGCGTATCTCCTCTATGCGCTCCTGAATGTGTGCCGAGCACATCCTCCGTGAGAGATGTATCAGCCCATCGCCGGACTCGTCTTGAGCTTGCAGAGCCGCATAGAGACGAGACGCGTCGTTGCGACTATTCACAATACAGAGGAAGCTCTCGTGCTGTGCCAATCGCTCCGCTAGCTCCTCCGTAGAGAGCTTAAGTAGGTCCCAATGGTAGCGAACTTTGTCAAATGGCGCAAAAAGCTTGGCATCATAAGGGACGACCTCCTGAACGGGCTCTTTAAGGAAGAAGAACTCATGGCCGAACCGCTTGCTCTCTGACAGGATATCTTTGTCAAAGACTGGTAGCGTAGCGGTACAGAAGAGAGGCTCTACACGGAAAGCGGAGTGAAGACTCTCCACCACACGCAGGATCGGGTTGAGCAACCGAGAGGGAAACATCTGTACCTCGTCAAAGACAACGACCGAGTTGCAAATGTTGTGTAGCTTGCGACAGCGACTCACACGATGAGCGTAGAGCGACTCGAAGAACTGCACGTTGGTCGTCACGACGAGTGGCACGTCCCAGTTTTCCGTCATAAGCTTGGTGTACTCCAGAGCTTCGTCAGGTCGCTCCTTGACATCTACATCTGAGTGATGCTCCAGCACCTGATCCGCCCCAAAGATGTCCCTAAAGGTTTGCGCCGGCTGGCTGATGATTGAGGCATAGGGGAGGACGTAGATGATGCGCACACACGCCATCGCTATGGCATGCTCCAGCGCC
>CAMCJO010000269.1 GCA_945875135.1 uncultured Porphyromonas sp. | reverse complement strand
ACACACTGCATATCGTCGGCAGCGTCAGATGTGTATAAGAGACAGCTATAGAGCATCCAATGCAAGGCATCGCATCAAAGGTCGTGATGTGGGAGGCTCGCTTCTCATAGAGTTGGTGCTCGTCTTCTAGACTTGCTACACCTTTGCGTGGCCCGACTCGAATATAAATCTTTCCTTTATACTTTACTGGAGGAAAAGAGGCGGGCTGTACTTCTACGACTATAATATCCCCCTCCAAGAGTGATACTTTCTGCACATTCATCGAGGGCTGTGGTTGTATATTCCCATCAGTCCGTATGGCTGCTATATCTCTCAGGAGTTTATCTGTTACGTTTATAGGGTGAACGGCACCATTATCTTCAGCTCCGATAATGAGGTATCCTGGCTTGTTGTTGCAAGGCAAGTCGTTGGCAAAGGCACAAATAGCTTCCCCGAACTTGTCCGTATTGGTCGTCGAGATCGTACGCTCTATTCGGTCACTTTCTAAGTCCAACAGCATCTTCCGTATTTGCTCTGCACCTATCATAGCTTGGCTCTATTTACAGGTTTAAGATCTCTGCGAGCAGTCCGTCGGCATCTTGCTCTAGCTGGCGTATGTCAGAGACGATCTCGGTGACGGGACGTAGTGCTACGGGATGATAAAAGTACTTGGTGAAGGATAGCTCGTAGCCGACCTTCGTCTCCTCCTCGCAGACGTAAGCATCAGGGGCGTAGGGGAGTACCTCACGCTCCATAAAAGCGGCTATACCCCCTGGGTAGGTGAGTGGGATCTGCTCCTTGTCGCGTAGCTCCTTGTCAGCCTCGCCTGCTACTGGGTGGCAGGTCGGGTCGCTCACGGTGATGAGCGTACGGAGCTTGCCGAGGGTTGTCTTGGTCATCTTGCCGAGTGCCTTACTGTAGCTGTCCCAGTCGTCCAGAGGGGTGCCCTCGGGGACATTGGCGATAGCTGTGCGACACTGCTCCAGCTCACGGGAGGTGAGCTTGCCGAGGGTGAGGTCGCTCGTAGGGTCGATGCGCAGACGGAGTGGGCGATCTACAGTTATCTCCCAGTAGCCAAACTCTTCGTTGGGAAAGATCTTACTCTCGGGTGTCTCGACAAACTCCTCCAGGAGGCGCAGTATCTGCTGCCGGTCGGTGGGTGAGGTCTCGCAGTTTTTCTCTCCGAGATTTTTGCGTAGTGGGGTCTTGATCTGTGAGGCGTCGATGAGCTGCACTTTTCCCCGGCGTCGTGGCTCCTTGCGGTTGGTCACGACCCAGATGTAGGTGGCTATGCCGGTGTTGTAAAAAGCGTTTTCGGGCATAGCTATGATTGCCTCTAGCAGGTCTCGCTCGATGATGTATTTTCGTAGTTCGCTTTCACCGCCGCCCGCAGCGCCGGTGAAGAGACTGGAGCCGTTGTGCACCTCTACGATGCGCGTGCCCATCCCGCTCTCTTGCATACGTGAGAGGTTGTTTGCTAGGAAGAGCATCTGTGGGTCACCGATGTTGGGTACGAAGCTGATGGGGGGCTGCTGCTCCGATAGTACAAAGCGGGGGTCGGAGATATCCTCTTTGCGCTTGATGTCCCATGCCTTGAGATCCTCTTTCCACGGGGTGCCGAAGGGGGGATTGGAGATGCAGAAGTTAAACTTCTTGCCTTGGTGCCCGTCATCGCTAATGGTCGACCCACAGTAAAATCGCTGCTTCACCTCGTCTCCGTAGTAGTAGCTGAAGTTCTTGACAGCATCTGATGCGAGCATGAGGTCCGCCTTGCAGGTGGCGTAGGTCTCGGGCTGTAGCTCCTGGCCATAGAGCTCTACCTCTATATCTATTCCTCGGCTCTGAGCTATGTCTCGTATGCGCTCCTCGGCGATGGATAGGATACCGCCGGTGCCGCAGGCTCCGTCGTAGATGCTGTAGGGCACTCCAGCCTGGAGCTGGTCAGCGACTGGTCGTATAGCTATCTCTGCCATGAGGGCGACATAGTCACGTGGGGTAAAGTGCTCACCAGCTTCTGTGACGCTGTAGTCCTCATTGAAGCGACGTAGCAACTGCTCAAAGAGCGTCCCCATCGTGTGGTTGTCTACCCCTGGGAGGAGCACCTGCCCGTGGGCGTCTAGTACGGGCTTGATGCCGAGGTTGATGCTGAGGTCGGTAAACTTGTCAATGATCGAGCCTAGGCGGCCCTCCCGCCGGAGGTTGTCTATCTGCTGCTTGAGCTTGAACTTATCTATAATGTCCAGCACATCGCTGGAGTAGCCGTCGAGATAGTCTAGGAAGTTTTTGTAGAGCTGCTCTTCGTTTGTCTCCCCTCGTAGTGCACTCATGGTAAAGGGAGAGGTGTTGTAAAAAGGGTATCCCGTCACTTGAAAGAGTTGGCGCTCTAGAAACTTCTTCGTACTCTCGTTCTTGATGTCGTACTTCTGCAAAGTCTCTAGCACCTCCTGGTGGGTCGGCTCGAGGAGTAGGTCTAGCCGGCGTAACACCATCATAGGGAGGATGATCTTCTTGTAGTCACCCTTGTTGAAGGCGTGCACGAGGACATCATTGGCTATGCTCCAGATGAAGGAGAAGAGTTGGTTGTATTGCGTCTGTTGTGAGTTCATCGGTATCTTGACTAGTTCAGCTATCAAATGTAAGGATAAAAGTGCAAAGAGCCAAAAACTGGCGCAACCGCACGATCGGGGTAGCCTGACCAGACGAGTAACCCGGTGTAGGGACGCACGGTCGTGTCAAGTCGGAGGGCGTCCGTCCCCGTTAAAACCCTAACGCCGTTTCACTTTGACACAGCCCCGTCCCCGTTAAAACCACGATGCTGTAACCTTTGATACAACGGACGCTCAGATCGAGCGTCCCTACAGGGTATCGTCACGTTCGTGCGTCCCTACACTTCGCTACTCGTCCGATAGCTCCGATCCCTCCGATAGCTCTGACAGCTCCGATCATCTCCCCTCTAATTTCTAACCTCTAACCTCTAGTCTCTATTTACATATCTTTACGGGGAAATTCGTCCGATTCTATCCTTTCTCGAATATCCACGTGGGGAATCTCAAATCTC
>CAMCJO010000268.1 GCA_945875135.1 uncultured Porphyromonas sp. | reverse complement strand
AAAAAACTCAATCTGGTCATCCTAAGTCAGCTCGTGGGCTTTTTCAACAGTCTCCAATGGTATATCAGCAGCATAAATTGTGTACTTTTCCGTAGGTCCAAGACTAGATGGATCCCCTAATTCTCTCTCCTCTCGTACGAACCCCAACTTAATTAGGTTCTCTCTAACGTCTTGACGGATGTGTCCTATCCGTTCTTTAGAATGATAGAAAAAGATCTCAGGAAGAACCCTAGCTACGTCTTTCACATGATTTAGTATTCTCTGCTCTTGAGCCTGAGCTTGAGCCTCTTTATCCTCCTGAACAATGTAATCCCCGACCCTCCAAAAGCCAAATATCAAAACGAGAAGCCACATCAAGAGCTGATTAGTTCGTTTGTAACTTACGTAATTGGATGATTCACTTGGGACTTTCTCTCCACAAAACTTCGCCCGTCCTACCTTCTTTATACCAGTCAGCTCTTCGGTGGATTTATCAGATTCTTTGATAAACCGCACTGTGAGGATTATCGCTCCGATGCCACAAACCCATACACTCCAGTCCTTAGCAATATCAGCCTTAGAAATTAAGAAAATCCCCAAGAGTAGTCCTAGCATCAATGCAAAGCGACCAAACAACTTCCACCCTCTAACATCATCTGTTGAGTCTTGGGGGGAGGAGAGCTCAAAATTACCATCTTGGTCACCCATAGCATAAGTGTATCTCTCTCCCTTATAAGAGTACTCACCGTACCATACGGGGACTAGAAATATGCCGTCAAGTCTATGAGTGACCCTGGTTGAATCGTCAAAGTCCTCCACACTACCATTTAGTCCTCCTGAACATTGCCTATAGGCATGCCTATGAGCGCAATTATAGACGTATCCAAATGCACGTATAAAGCGATCATCCCCATCTGGGAGATCTAGGCTAACGGTACTAATCCCATTTCCCTCTTTATCCAAAAGGAGAGAGGAGTCAAATGGAACTGACTTTGAACAAATATATTCTCCATTCCAGCTAGGAGCGGATTGATATAGATAGGTTGTCAACTCGCTCGGTAAGCCATCATCCTCACCTACAAAAGCGAGTACATTGTCAAAGTCCCCATAAGTCACTCCACTGTGAGGGTGATACTCCTTATACTCCTCCCCATCTTTATTCTTGTGTCTGTAAACAATAGTACACGACCAGGACGTTTCATATGAACCCGAGAAACTCGCCATTGGAAGGTAATACTGCTTTAAGGACAGCAACTTCAAGCTATCAAAGATATCGGTAGGGATACCTCTGTTTGTCACAAACGCGTCAAAAAGTTGCTCTCGCAGATCCTCTTCAGATTGGGTAAATGGGATAATCTGCTTGATTATGTTTTCTTCCCCACCATCTTTACTCCGAGGATTCTCAAACTTACTGCCACAATAAGGGCATTCAAGCTCTAGCAATTGAGTCGCTTCTATCGGTGCGCCACAATTGGGGCATTCTATTTGCTTAGTCTTCATCTTCTCTAGAATTCAGGGAATGCTATTTGAGTTTGTTTGAAATAGATCGTATTATTATCAACGTGATTATCTGAATCGCCATCAAAGCGATTACAATTATCAGCCACCAATTATCAGCCACATGATTAGGAGCCATCAAAGAAAGGATGAACTCCAATAACCCTATAGTGATAAACAGGAGCATCAGAGATACCTTGTAGCCATCCTTAATGTTGATGACGTCTACCAAGTAGAGTAGCACCGCTGATACAATAATCACAGCACTACTGAGAGCCACATTGCACCAACTATAAGACGAAAGTATCGCTCCACACAATAGGTTCGCAGTAAGCAATACTGCACATGACAATATGATTACCTTCTTCATTGCTCTTTGGTTTTTATTCTATTGGTATTGATGGCGGGTAGTTGTCGTCAAAGAAGTGTTGATACTCCTCCATCTCCTCGAGTTTTACCCATTGCTTCAGTCCTTTCTTCCACACAAGGGTGTCTTTCGCTATTTCACCATCCTCTATTTTCTGCTCAATCTCCTCCAACGTAAATGGTCCCTGTCGTTTGCCTTTAATGGCCAAAAAGTAGTTAGTAGTAATGGGCGGTATAGCACTTGCATCTTGCGTATTGATGTTTTTTGCAGCCATAGCTCCGACTAGTCCACCAAGACCTACTCCTGCACCTAGTCCTACGGCTGCTCCTGCCATACCATTATCATTTTCGGCAGCTTTCTCTAATACATCAAACGATCGAGACATCTGATAGTCCTCACGACCAATGATCTTTATCTTAGCGGCAGCGTCCTTGGCTTCTTTCAAACGCACAAAGCTAGGGTCATTCTCATTGATAGATATTGAGATAATGTTAAACAAAGAAATCTCAAGTCCATAGCGCTGAAAGACCTCAGCTATGCACTCCTTCGCATAGGCTGCCAGCTCTTCTACATTGGAGTTGATATTCAGTACAGATGCTTCGTCATCTTTCAGTTTATTGTAGATGATTGCAGTAAGCCTAGACAATATCACGCCACGAAAGTACTCCACCACCTTGCTTGTGGTAAACGATGACATATTGCCAACCAGCTTTTCAAGAAATACTCTCGGCTCGGTTATTTTGAATCCATATTGACCAAAGGCTCGTACAGGAACAATCACATCATATCGCGGGTCTTCAACTTGCAATGGTGTCTGTGTTCCCCACTTACAATCAAGTAATTCTACCTGATTGACAAACCACACTTCAGCCTTGAAGGAACTTTCCCCATCAAACGGCAAGTTAATGATCTTGCCCAATAGAGGAATGTTCTCAGACTTGATTGTATAAGTACCAGAGAGAAATTCATCACATATCTTTCCTCCCTTCACAAAGAATGCAGTCTGGCTTGGATACACAACCAGCTGCGACCCTAACCTTAGTCCATCAGACTGGAACTTGTGTACCAGTTCATTAAGATTCGACTCCCACTTTACTACATCTACAACAGCCATAAACTTACCTTTCTTATATTACGACATATTGCTGTCCGATAAAAGTCAGAAAGGGCATACCAAGGGGGCTCAACCATAGA
>CAMCJO010000267.1 GCA_945875135.1 uncultured Porphyromonas sp. | reverse complement strand
TCCATTTTTGAGCAAGGTGTAGGAGTGGCAATGGGGGCAATAACAAAGCGGACGTCTGGAGCGTACGTGTATGATTGTTTTGTTACCTTTGTACTCGCAACGAGTATTGACAACGTCTCGTACTCCGAAGCTGTGATATAGGAAGCTGGTTTCTATCATAAGTACTAACGAATAGTATTGGTTAACTTTTTCAAAGGTACTAAAGATAGAGCCAGCTTCTTTCTTATCCCGCTGTTAGGTCATCACACAGAATCTCGGATGAACCGAATTTTTTATTCTCCACGTGGGGATTTCGAAATATCCACGTGGAAATCAGTTTTCCCTGACATAACTCCGTTTCGATATGTAGTCAGCTCTAAATTATTGTAACGAGCCAACATTGATTTTGCCCACCCGCAGCTAATGCGTCAGCACTGGAATCAAACTAAAAACTGTATCTTTGAGAGGTCAAGACTACTAACTTCGGTTACCAAAGGTCCTTCAAATGATTAGACTAGTGCTATTATCTATCTTCCTTTTTTTTGGGTCTTCTGTAATGGCTCAAGAAAAGTGTCTCACTCTAAGATGCTTAGACATCTCTTATGAAGCGTCTCACAACTTAGCTTTTGTGAATAAGGCATTCCTATGTCGCAATGAAATAAACGGGGATACATTAATCATCAATCAAAAGATGCCAATCGTCAGCACGTCTGATGGGTTTAACATTTACGACAGGGGATTACTTAATGGTTTTTTCATCAGCAAGGATGAGCGGTTTACAATTGTCGTAAGTCCAATAAATGTATCTGCCATGTTGGATGTCCCGTATAACTACTATGAGATAAACTGTGTTTTTGAAAACGACAAATCTCCTCGTTTCTATGAGATAACAAAAAATACGAGCTACAAGTACCTTGGGAGTTATCAACGATACGTAGACATAGGGAGTGTGTTGTACTCAGTAGATGACATCTCAAAAACTGCCGTGCAGTGACTAAACACAAGGACGCGCCAAAGTCCGAGCAACTAGAGGTGAGACTGTTGCAAAAGTCAACAGTCTCAGAGGTGTGCCTCCGGATAGCGCGCATCCCACCAGGTGGGATCGTCTTTGAGCCACTTCTGGAACCACGCGAAGAGCGTATTCGTCCACTCGATCTTCTTCTCGGGAGCCGTGATGATATGGTCTTCGCCATGCACCTTGACAAAGGCGACCTCACGACCCAAGATCTTCAGAGCGTTGTACATCTGGATGCTCTCGCCGATGGGGACGTTCGTATCGTCCGTGCCGTGGATCAGTAGCAACGGCGTGTGGATCTTGTCGGCATGGAAGAGCGGACTCTGCTCCGTGTAGAGCTGAGGATTATTCCACGGATAGCTGTTGTAGCTCGCCACCGTACTATAGCCGATGCCCCAGGTACCCTCACCCCAGTAAGAGGAGAGCGCACTGATACCAGCATGGCTGATCGCTGCCGCAAAGATGTCGGTGATCGTCTGCAGGTACTGCGTCATAAAGCCTCCGTAACTAGCACCCATGCAGCCGATCTTCTTCGCATTGACATAGGGGTGCTCTTGGCAAAACTGCTTCGTCGCAGCCACGATCTCGTCGGCCGTCACCTTGCCCCACGCATTGACGTGGCGAGCCGCATACTCCTGGCCGAAGCCAGTGGTGCCACTCGGGTTGAGCGTGAGGACCACGTAGCCCTGCGCTGCATACATCGGCAGTGAGTAAGAGCCCTCGAAGAAGCGAGTCGTCGGCGAGGTACCTCCATAATAATAGACGATCATCGGGTACTGCTTCGTAGCGTCAAAGTGAGGAGGCAGGTAGTAGCGTCCCTCCACCTTGTCTCCATTGGGCATCGTGTGTACCCAGTCGCTCATGGTGCCCAGCTCTAGATCCTGCATCTTGCTCTTAGCGAGGTCGTAAAGGAGCGTCTCACGCTTTCCTCTGAGCGTATAGAAGCGATCCGCATTCATCGCACTCTGCCCATAGTAGGCGAGCTGACTGGCGTCATCGCTGATGTCAAAGGAGCGCACGAGGTCTTCCGTCGTAGCTACCTGCTCGATCTGCTTGCGTGTGAGGTCGAGGCGGTAGAGGGAGATGCGATCTTTGTTTCCCGCGGTAAAGTAAGCAACGGGCCGGACCGTGCTGACCTTGACCCGCTTGATGGCAGGGTCAAACTCCTTGGTCAGGGGCGTCGCCTGCTGACTCTGGCGATCATAGAGGAAGAGCTGACCATCGTACGTATTGGTGATCATCCCCTCAGGCAGATTGCGCCCGATCCCGTCGAAAGCATTCGCATCTCCCTGTATGAGTAGCACATGAGGCTGCGACGTGTAGGAGATCGACGATATAGAGCGCTCCTGGGTAAAGAGCGGCTTGACCTCTAGCGTCTCTAGGTTCATCGTATAGAAGTTGCTCTGAGAGAAGGGGATCTCGGTGATATCCTCCGAACTGCTCAAGATGATCTCGCGAGCGTCGGGACTGACATCATATAGATAGGTAGAGCGGTGGCCGAAGGTGAGCGGCTGATAGCGACCGCTCTCGAGGTCATACAGTGCTAGGAAGGTGCGCTTGCGAAAGTCTGCCATACGGTCATAGCGTCCCAGTACCTGCTCGGTGATCTTGCCTCGTGCGGGGCCCTCCTCCTCGATGGTGTAGAGCAATTGCTTGCCGTCTGGGAGTATAAAGAAGGAACCTGTGGGGATCTGCTCTGCTACGACACGCTCCTCCTGCGTCTTAGGATCGTAGCTGATCAACTGCCGTCCTTCATCTGTCGTGAGCGTGCGGTAGAGCTTGTCCTCTTTGGGCATCCAGCTGGCGAAGCGGTACTCCTCGCTTAGCGTGGAGAGGAGCTTGTCCCCTTGGTACAGATAGGTGCGGTAATTGCTCTTCAGATCGGTCGTCTCGCGCTCTATGAGGAGCGTGTAGCGACCCGTAGGCGACACAGAGACTGAGTAAAGGTTGCGGCCCGTCATCATATACTCTAGGCTCAGGTACTCCTTGTCGTCGTGGCGTAGCTCTATCTGGCTGTCAGCCTTGGCGGGGATGAGCTTCATACGATACTGCGCTGGCTC
>CAMCJO010000266.1 GCA_945875135.1 uncultured Porphyromonas sp. | reverse complement strand
CTAAACGGAGGCTGTTGCAAAAGTCAACAGGCTCAAATAACGAGCGCACCTATGCACAAACGAAGAAGGCGTAGATCTACGGGGAGCTAACTCTCCACAGATCTACGCCTTGCGACGCATCGTAACCGTACGCTTACCGGCCCAAGCTACGGATCACAGCCACAATCCGCTGCAGATCCTCCTCCGTCACCAGCGTACCGCTAGGCAGACAGAGCCCCCTGTCGAAGAGCCCCTCACTCGTACCATCCACATAGCGCGGTGCCTCCGCAAAGACAGGCTGCAGGTGCATCGGCTTCCACAGCGGACGGCTCTCGATAGACTCAGCCTCCAGCTGGAGCCTCAGATCCTCACGGGTGAAGCCCGCTTTATCAGGATCAACTAAGACGCAGGTGAGCCAGTAGTTGCTATCGTACTCCTCCGTGGGGGCGCACTTCACCTCGACCCCAGGACAGTTCGCAAGCAGAGCGCAGTAGCGGGCATGATTGTGCCGACGCTTAGCCACATGCTCCTCGAGAACGAGCATCTGCCCACGACCTATACCCGCCGATATATTGCTCAGACGGTAGTTGTAACCGATGTGCGTGTGCTGGTAGTGTGGCGCATTGTCACGAGCCTGCGTAGCGTAAAAGAGAACACGTCGCGCCGCCTCCTCACTGGGACAGATCAGGGCTCCACCACCCGACGTGGTAATCATCTTATTACCATTGAAGGAGAGTGCTCCGTAGCGACCTAGCGTACCGCACTTGTTCCCCTTGTACTCAGAGCCGAGCGCCTCAGCAGCATCCTCGAGGATAGGTATGTCGTACTCCTCAGCAATCGCTAGTATCTCCGTCATCTTGGCTGGCATGCCATACAGATGAACTGGTATGATCGCCTTAGGCTTGCGCCCTGTCTGAGCTATGCGATCCTCGATAGCTTGACGTAGCAGGTCGGGAGACATATTCCACGTGTCCGGCTCGCTATCAACGAAGATAGGTTTAGCCCCTTGATAAGTGATCGGGTTGGCCGAGGCTGCAAAGGTAAAGCTCTGACAGATCACCTCATCATCACGCCCCACGCCCAGCATGACCAGCCCTAAGTGCAGTGCGGCCGTGCCGGCGCTGAGTGCTACGACATGCTTGCCCGGCGTTCCCAGGTAACGCGTCAAGTCCTCCTCAAAGCCATTCACATTGGGTCCCAGAGGCACCACCCAGTTGGTGTCAAACGCCTCTTGTATAAACTCCTGCTCTCTTCCTCCCATCTCAGCGAGTGAGAGCCAAATCTTCTTCTGTTCCATACTCTCTGTCTTACACTACTCTAGTAGCTTTATCTAGGCTTAGCCAATTTGAATATCTCGTTCTATATGCAAACGCATGGATGTCTCGTGCTTAAACCTTTGCATCGCTTCCTTTTGAGAAAACTGGAAATGGGGATGCCGGTTGTTGCATAGATAAGCTTTGCACTCGTTGAAGCTCCGACAACCTTCGCCAGCTTGGTATATACTGATTGTCTTCTTTAGTTGCTCTATACCCTCCTGGATCCATCTCTTCCCCCTGCTCTTAAGTTCTATAAAGATGAGCAAATCCGTATACTCTTCACACGTATAGAGTATCCCATCACACAGCCCATCTAGCGGCACATTATGATCTAGAGGAGTAAACTGCAGTTGGGCGTGATGCTTATTATGTACGCAGGCATTCCATCCATCACCCTCTGATAGCGTATAGGCTCTTCGCTGCTCTTGGGACTTCGCATCGGGATCCCCATCGTTGATCCCAAACAGAGACTCGGTGCGAGGATCCTCTACTCGTAACTTAGGATCAAAGAAGTCACCCCCTCCTGCTTGCGTCATCTTCGATATCCATTAAGTCTCCGTATAGATCGTTTGTCTCAGCTAGCGCATTGTTGAGGAAGTTGCTATCCTTCGGGATGCCATCGTAGGTCTCTAGTTTCTGTACAGAACCCTCCTCATCAATTTCGTAGATAGATAGATCTTGAGGTGCTAGCTGGCTGTCCTGTGGGATAATCTTTTCAACCTTGTCTATGATATCAGCGGTAGCATCGTGAGCTACTTGATAAGCTTTCACACAGATTGATAGATAATTGATGATATAGGGGCTGTGAGTCGTCATCACCAGACCACTACCTCGGTTGCACTGCCTATCCCTCAGGAGTGCTAGGAGCGTCTCCCTCTGGGAGAGTGGATAGAGGTTTTGCTCAGGCTCCTCAACGATACACCACATACATTTAGGCGTAATGACCTTAGATAAATCTTCAATCATAATCTTCTTCAGATGATCCGATAGAGAGCTATCCTCTTGTATGCGCGCGATCTTTTTGCGGAGCGTCGCCAGCTCATCAGCACTCAAGGTCGTGGGAGGGGCATCAAGTATATTCGTTGAGAGATGGTGAGAGACTAAGAGTAGCGGTAGCAACGATTGCAATCCACTAGCTCCCTTGTGAGCTCTCACCTTACTCCGGCCCTTTACGATGTAAGCTATTTTGTTTTGCTTGTTATACTCAATAGCAAAGCCATCTAACAGGGGAAAAGGCTCCCTCATACTGCCAAGAGCTTTAAGATACTCCTCCTGAAGCGTTACTAGAGAGGGTGGCAGGTTTCTAACCTTGTCAGCTTGCTCTATGGCAACCATAAAGTTACGCTCTGCTGGTATATACATAACCTTAGGGAGCAGATACTCTGCATCGCTACGGCTCTTGCTGATGTATAGTCGCTCCTCCTTGTATTCAAAAGTGTATGCCTCGCCTACATACTTAATATAGGTGTCTGGACGGAAGAAATCTTCAATCTGATGATAAGCGCAGAGTTTATCTCGAAATCGTTCGTCCTGTGTATAATACTTTTCAGACACCTCTTGCTTTATGATAGACTTTTCAAGCCAAATGCAAGAGGAGAGAACCTTGACAATAGTGCTCTTGCCACTCCCCTGACGACCACAAAAGACGGTCACAGAGGTGATCTCCATCAACTCTGTTCTCGTCACTGGTCCAAGACTCCTAATCTCTAAATATCTCATAAAGCAAAAGGTGTTACAACGCTTAAACAAGCTACAGCAAAGGTACGAAAAAACGACAGCTAGCCAATCGCC
>CAMCJO010000265.1 GCA_945875135.1 uncultured Porphyromonas sp. | reverse complement strand
AGCTAACAGCTAACAGCCAACAGCTAACATCAGTCGCGCACCTCGTAGGTTCGGCTGTCGGTGATGATGTAGTGCATCGCTACGTCCCACGGCTCGAGCGGTATCTGCTCGACGATCTGTAGCGAGGAGGTGACAGCGGCACGAAGGGCGTGTGGACAGCGTGCGAAAAAGCGATCGTAGTACCCCTTGCCGCGGCCCATACGCCCCCCGTGCAGGTCGAATGCGACCCCAGGCACTAGGATGAACTCTATCTCGGCGGGATCTACCGCCTCCTCGACGTCGGCGGTGGGCTCCAGGATCTTGTAGTCGTCACTGGTGATAAGCGACTCGGGCTGATAGCTGTAGAAGTTGATATCGTCACCCTCTACACGAGGTATGAGGAGCCGCTTATCGCCTTGGTAGCGCTTTAGGATAGCGGTCAGGTCGACCTCGTCGGGCAAGGCGCAGTAGAGTGCTACGCAATGACTACGTACGAAGGGTAGAAAGGTCTCTATCTGCTGACAGACACGCTCTGAGACTGTCTGTCTGTACTCTTCGGTCCATTCGCTCCGCATCTTAGTGCGGATGGTGTGGCGTAAGGCTTTTTTCTCTTCTCTCACTCTGTCACAACTCATCATCGTGTGTGATAATTTTCCTTTAGGTACTGCTCTGCGCTACTGATCATCGGGTCGTCTTGAGACATCACCTGATAGAATCCCGTAGTGCCAAAGAGATGATTAGCTATCAAAGCATACATCTGTTGCTGCAAGCGCGGTGCGGCTTGGCGTAGCATCTGTGGTCGCTGGGCTATACCATGCTCCGCAGCGTATGCGGCTAGATCGTTGATTAGCGACTTCTCCTGAGCGAGCAATGCGAGTAGCTCCTGTACGGAAGCGATCTCACGGAGGCTCTCTCTATTTAAGTCTACGAAGTAAAAGGCAAACTCCTGCATGGCCCCAGACATGATCAGACGTGCTGCATAAGCATTGATCATCGCGGTGTCTTGCGGTACGAAGATGTCGGGCATGATGCCATAACCGCTGAAGAGGAGCCGCCCCTTGTCGCTATGATACTCCCGCTGCTTGTGCTTGGTCAGAGAGAGCGTATCGGCGTAGTCGCCCACGGGCTTGATGCCTGAGACGCTCATCAGACTCTCCTCGATGGAGGAGAGACTGCCCTGCTCGTAGGGTCGCTGTATGTTACGCCCCGAGGGGGTATAGTAACGAGCCACCGTGAGACGTACGCTAGAGTGATCTGAAAAGGTAAAAGGCTGCTGCACCAAGCCCTTGCCATAGGTCTGTCGCCCTACGATCATTGCTCGGTCATGGTCTTGCATCGCTCCCGAAAAGATCTCAGAGGCCGAGGCACTATTCTCATTGACCAGCACCACTAGAGGTGTCTTCTGGAGCATGCCCTCGCCATTGGCGATCACATCTTCACGAGGCATGGTACGACCCTCGGTGTAGACGATCAATTGGTCCTTGCTGAGGAATTCATTGGCGACAGCCACGGCTGCATCCATGTAGCCTCCTGTATTGTCTCTCAGGTCGAGGACTAGAGCTTTGGCTCCAGCCCGCTGCAACGCGCCCCACTGCTGAATGAACTCATCATAGGTAGTACGCGCCCAGGTGGTGATCTGCATCAGTCCGATGGTCGGCGTGAGCATATAGCATACATCTATGCTTCGTATCGGTACGGGGCCACGTACCACGCTCACCTTGCGTCGCATCTGGCGACGTAGTATCGACAGATGTGCTACCGACCCCTCGGGTCCTCTGAGTGCTGAGGTGATGGTGTCCTGGTTGTTGCGGTCGCCAAGGAGGCTCTTGCCATCGCAGGCTAAGATACGATCGCCAGGCTCTAGGCCAGCGGTCTGAGAGGGGCCACCAGCGAAGACTTGGTCCACGACGATCGTGTCGGTGATGATGTTGTAGATGATCCCTATCCCCTCAAACTGTCCCTCTAGCCTCTGCTCCTCCATCTCGGACTCTAGCGGGGGTATATAAGTAGAGTGCGGATCGAGCGATCCCAGCATGTAGGGGAGTATGTCGGTACGCAGCTGCTCGATATCGACCGAGTCTACGTAATACTTCTCCACGAGCTTCAGCACCTGATCAAACTTGTCGGCGTGCGTGATATTGCGATAGCGAGAGAGGAGCCAAAAAGCACCTGCCCCAACTAGCACACCCACTAGGAGACAGATTAAATACTTATACTGACGACGCATATCTACCACTTGTTCTTTATCTAGATAGGTACCTATACTAAAGGGTTGCGGGGTGGTCCGTAGACGAGACCTCGTCTAGCGGTATGTAGACTACCTCGATGCCCGCGCGCTCGAGTAGCTCAACCCCATCGGTGAGGCGGTACTGCTCACCATACACGACACGTCGTATGCGACTCTGGATGATCAGCTTAGCGCACTCCAGGCAGGGAGAGGCGGTAATGTAAATGGTCGCACCCGTGCAGTTATTGCCCGAGGCTGCCACCTTAGTGATAGCATTGGCCTCAGCGTGTAGGACGTAGGGCTTGGTGATACCTTCGTCATCTTCGCAGACATTCTCAAATCCCGAGGGTGTACCATTGTATCCGTCAGAGATGATCATCTGATTGTGTACGATGAGAGCTCCTACTTGTCGACGCTGACAGTAGGAGTTTTCGGCCCAGATACGAGCCATACGCAGATAACGGCGGTCTAAGATTGTTTGCTTTGAGTCAGAAGCAGAGGAGGTAGTTGGAGTGATTGTCATCGTGTAGTGATTTACTCATAGCGTAAACCGCTACAAAGGTACTGATTATTTGGCACAAATGGTAGTGATACTGAGACTCAGAAAGCGTAGGGTCCATACCCGTCACGTCGCCCGTTCCCACGTTCGTCCCCGTTAAAACGTAACGACGCCCTGTAGGGACGCTCGGCCTGAGCGTCCGTTGTAGAACGAAAGTTACAGCATCGTCTCGCTGGTTCGACAACGGACGCACAGACCGTGCGTCCCTACATGGCGCAGTAACGGATTCAGTAGTACTAGCTAACAGCCAACAGCTAACAGCCAACAGCCAGGGTCAGACGTGTGTACCTCCTAGCGGAGGGCGTAGGTAGCGCGGACGGTGACGGAGATGGTCTT
>CAMCJO010000264.1 GCA_945875135.1 uncultured Porphyromonas sp. | reverse complement strand
TAGTGAACTTGTCGGTTTAGATGCAATTGGCTAACTTCGTAGCGCAAAGATAGTAAGAAACTCCCTTGCAATGAGTCTAGAACCAAGACAGCAACTGATACAGCGCTACAAAACTTATCTGAGGCTGGAGCAGCACCTCTCGGACAATAGCATCGACTCCTACCTCTACGACGTGGACAAGCTCTACACCTATATAGACGATATGGGGCTGAGTCTGCGGGAGGTAACGCTGCAGCATCTCAACAACTTTGCGGCGCATCTGCTAGACTTAGGTATCTCGATGCGTTCGCTGGCTCGTGTGCTGAGCGGTGTCAAGAGTTTCTTTCGCTTCCTAACGCTAGAGGAGGAGATAGAGCATGACCCGACAGATATGCTACAGACCCCGCCCATACATAAGAAGCTCCCTGAGGTGCTCACGCTGGCAGAGATAGACAGCCTCCTCGGAGCTATCGACGAGGATCGTATCGAGGCATCACGAGACACGGCGATCATAGAGGTCCTCTACAGTTGCGGGCTACGCGTTTCGGAGCTCTGCGGGTTGACTTATTCGGATGTTTTCCTCGACGAAGGCTATCTGCACGTCTGGGGCAAGGGCCGCAAAGAGCGACTGGTGCCGATGAGTCCTAAGGCAGTCTCTGACGTGCAGCGCTATCTCAATGATCCCTGTCGCTACAATGCGAAGCCGGAGTATGATCAGTATATCTTCATCTCACGTCGAGGTCAACCGATCTCTCGCATTACGGTCTTCTGTCTGATCCGCACGCTCGCTGAGCTGGCGGGCATACAGAAGGAGATTAGTCCGCACACGCTGCGACATAGCTTTGCCACGCACCTACTCGAGGGCGGTGCCGACCTGCACGCTATCCAGCTGATGATGGGGCATGAGAGCATTGCGACGACAGAGGTTTACACGCATGTGGACCGCTCTGCACTTCGTGCTGACATCCTGCGCTACCACCCCCGCAATCAGCAGCACCCTACACCGCACGATGCCGAGTGACCCTACACAGTTTTAAATGCAAAAGCAGGAGACAGCCCGTAAGCCGTCTCCTGCTTTGTTAGTATCGTAGTGCTTCGCTAAGACTTAGAAGCGATAGGTAGCACCGAGTGAGAGGTAGGTTAGTCCATAGCCAAACTCTCCCATGATAGCCCAGCGGTCGGAGAGATAGTAGCGAGCTCCTATGTGTGCACCCCAACCGAAATCTGTCGTAGTGTCCTTACTCTTGATTTTGCCGACAGGACTATTTACTTTATAGTCCCAGCTGATGAGTTTAAGACCTAGCACGAGGCTGAAGTAGGTGTCGAGCCTATCTACAAACTGGTAGTGCAGAGATCCGCGCGGACCGATTATTGTCTGATTCCAGAGACCCTTGTCATAGCCCTTGATGTGATAGAGCTCAGTGGCAAAGTACCCACCCACACCGATAGATCCGTTGCCATCAAAGAGCCCACTGGCTACGCTGTGGTCAATACCTAAAGAGAGCGGAGGTAGGATGACATTGTAGTCACCACTGAAAAGGGTACCACCGATACCGAGTCCGAGGTTGGCGGTCGTCGTCCCCTTGCTAAAGGTGGACTGCGCCTGCGCTGCAAAGCCAAGCGTGAGCATGGCGATGATAAGTAGTGCGATTCTTTTCATAATTTGTTGTGTTTATAAAGTGATTGGATTGATTATGCTTTGTTGGCGCGCTTGCGGTCTAGCTCGTTGAGGAGTATCTTGCGCAGACGCATTGACTTGGGCGTGACCTCCACATATTCGTCTGCCTTGATATACTCGAGCGCATCCTCTAGGCTGAAGACGACGGGTGGCGCGAGAGCTACCTTGTCGTCACTACCAGCAGCACGCATGTTGGTGAGCTTCTTGCTCTTGCAGACGTTGACCGTCAGGTCGTTATCCTTCGTATGCTCACCGATCACCTGACCTGCGTAGACCTCCTCTTGGGGAGCGATGAAGAAGCGTCCGCGGCTCTGGAGGTTATTCAGCGCATAGGCAAAGGCGGTACCGCTCTCACCCGCTATGATGCTACCATTGTTACGCCGCTCGATGTCGCCGCGCCAAGGACCAAACTCGAGGAAGCGGTGTGCCATAACGGCCTCACCAGCCGAAGCGGTTAGGACACTATTGTTGAGTCCGATTATACCACGCGAAGGTATTGTGAAGACGAGGTGTGTACGACCGTTCTTACTCTCCATGGCGGTCATCTCGCCCTTGCGCTGTATGACCATATCGATGATACGGCTACTGGTCTCATCGGGGAGATTGATCGTGAGCTCTTCGATAGGCTCGCACTGTACGCCGTCTATCTCCTTGATGATTACTTGAGGCTGACCCACCTGTAGCTCGTAACCCTCACGGCGCATTGTCTCGATCAGCACGGAGAGGTGCAGCACGCCACGCCCGAAGACGTTCCACGAGTCCGCTTGGTCAGTCGTCTCGACACGCAAAGCAAGGTTTTTGTCCAGCTCACGCATCAGACGCTCGTGGATGTGGCGGGAGGTGACAAACTTGCCCTCTCGGCCGTAGAAGGGGGAGTTATTGATCGTAAAGAGCATCGACATCGTTGGCTCATCAACCGAGATCGTGTCTAGTGCCTCGGCATGCTCTGGGTCAGCGATGGTGTCTCCAATCTCAAAGTGGTCAAAGCCTACGATGGCGCAAATGTCGCCACTAGACACGGAGTCAGCCTTTGCCTTGCCAATGCCCTCAAAGGTGTAGAGCTCCTTGACCTTCTCTCGATGTGGCTCACGATCTTTGTGGCAGAGGAGTACGGTGTCGCCGTTGTGTATGGTGCCACGATGTACACGTCCCACAGCGATACGCCCCACGTAGGAGCTGTAGTCTAGCGAGGTGATGAGCATCTGCAGAGGACCGTCCAGCTGTTGTGGCGCGGGGATCTCAGAGATGATTGCATCAAGTAGGGGAGTGATGTCTTCCGTCGGCTTCTCCACGTCGCGGCTCATCCAGCCCTGCTTGGCACTACCGAAGAGGGTGACGAAGTCGAGCTGATCATCGGTAGCCTCTAGCGAAGCCATCAGGTCGAAGACCATGTCCTGCACCTCCATAGGGCGGCAGTTGGGCTTGTCCACTTTGTTGATGACGACAATCGGCTTGAGCCCTATGGCGAG
>CAMCJO010000263.1 GCA_945875135.1 uncultured Porphyromonas sp. | reverse complement strand
TTGTCAGGGTGGAGGAGGTCGTAAGCGATGTAGTTGATCGGGTATAGGCGGTAGTTACTATGTAGCTCCGTATCGATGATCGTAGCGATGCGTGGGTAGAGCTGCTGCTTGGGCAGGGCTCGTAGCTCGGCCTCTAGCTCAGGCGTGATCAGCTCGTTGAGGCGCGTGCCGACGGCAAAGTGTACGCGTCCCTTGTAGCCGAGTAGACCTGTCTTCATATTGATTAGGTCCTCCTCGCTACCCTTGACATACTGCTCGTTGGGGTGATGCTTGCGCCAGAGGAGCTCGCACGCCTTGAGGATGTCGCAAGGGTCGTACTCGTAGCTGATAGTCGTGGGGACGATGTTGACCCGCATCAGCTGGGTCAGCGGGTCGCTGCTTTGCGAGGAAGCGATCATCTTGAGGACGCTCGGCTGTGTCTGGTCGCTATTGTCCTTGGCGCGACCCTCACGCTGGGCGATCCACACCGACTTGTGATCCTGCTGTATGCTTTGGTCGATAAAGGCGGAGAGTGCCTGAGCAGCTAGAAGCATCTGTCGGATCGGTAGCGAGCGACGCACGACAAAAGAGTCGTTGAGCTTGACCACTGCCTCGATCCATGGTCTGCCGAAGAGGTTGTCGCCGATAGCGATGCGTGGCATCAGATAGTTGCGCTCTCGCATGACTAGATTGAGAAATGCAGAGTCAAGGATGATGTCTCTGTGGTTTGTGATGAAGGTCGTGGGCAGATCTCCGCCTAGTCTACTGGCTCCGCTAAGGGATACGGAGAAGGTAGTCTGCTTCGCCAGCTTGACCACGAGGGGGTAGGAGATGAGTTCCTTAAAGGCATCAACACTCTGGATGCTCTCTAAGTGCTTTAGGAGCGCGGTTGTCTCCTCCTCTGAGAGCAATGCCGATAAGACGTGACGTAGCTCAAGTTGGTTGGCTAGCTGGGCAACGACAGCTGGCACCTCCTCATCGAGGTAGGGACGTATAGAGTCGTACTCGTACGGCTGTGGGGCTGTGTGTGTGGTCATGATAGTTTGCTCTTGATGATACGTGTGATGAGGTCGCTCAGCTGTAGACCAGCTGCACGTACCTGCTGCGGGATGAAGCTGGCCTCCGTCATACCCGGGGTCGTGTTGACCTCTAGAAGCGTGGGTATGCCGTCCGCCTCGATGATGTAGTCTATACGTACGAAGCCGTAGCAGTCTAGTAGATGGGCGATCGTCAGCGAGGTCTCCTGTACGCGCTGTGTCAGCTCTGGCGAGATGCGTGCGGGGGTTATCTCATCGCTCTTGCCGTAGTACTTAGCGTCATAGTCGAAGAAGGTGTCGTGCGCGACCACCTCTGTGACAGGCAGGGCGAACGAGTCGTCGGGTAGGATCACGCATCCGCAGGTCACCTCGGTGCCGACGATGCACTCCTCGACGAGAACGTCGGGTGCTGCGGTGTAAGCGTCCGCCACGGCTGAGGGTAGCTGCTCCCACTGGTCAATGCGCGTTGTAGCGATGCTGGAGCCACCAGTGTTGGGCTTGACAAAAAGCGGCAGGCGCAGACGAGACTCGATCAACTGTTGCTCTTCGGGCGAGAGCTGTTGGGTGTGATTGCGGAGGCAGTGAGAGCGAGCGATGCGCAAGCCGTGATACGTTAGATAAGCGTTGCACGCCTCCTTATTAAAGGTCAAAGCCTCGCAGAGCACGCCGCCTGTCGTGTAGGGGATGCCGAGCATATCTAGGTAACCCTGTAGGAGACCATTCTCTCCAGGGGTGCCGTGGATGGTAATGTAAGCTAGTGCGAAGGTCACTTCGGCTGCGCCAAAGCGTGCGACTAGTGCACGATCTATCGTTCCCGCCTTCCCCTCAGCGTCTGTCACGCTCCATGTCTCTCTGGTGATGGTGACTAGATAGGGGGTGAAGAGGGTTTGATCAATCTGCTTGAGGATCGTCTGGGCACTACGCTGCGAGACCTCCGCCTCGCCAGAGTATCCGCCACAGATGATCGCAATATTGGGTTTGTCCATAGGGTATAATGGGATATTGCAATGGTTCTTAGTTAGAGAGTTCGAGCGGCGCTACATAGCGTCTCCACTTGTCTATGAGCTGGCTCATATCGTCGGGCAGTGGTGCCGAGAAGTGCATCCGCTCACCCGTCACGGGGTGGTCGAAGGCGAGTGTCTCAGCGTGCAATGCTTGGCGGGGACAGATCTTGAGGCAGTTATTGACAAACTGCTGGTAGGAGCTGGTGCGCTGCCCCCAGAGGATCTGGTCGCCGCCGTAGCGCTCATCGCCAAAGAGCGGGTGGTCGATAGACTTCATGTGAGCACGTATCTGATGGGTGCGCCCTGTCTCCAGCTCACACGCTATGAGCGTCACAAAGCCCAGTCGCTCCAGCTGCGTGTAGTGGGTCACGGCTGGCTTGCCTATCTCACTCGTAGGTGGGTAGACGGTCATACGGGTCCGATCCCGCGGATCACGTGCTATGTTACCCTCGATCGTCCCTTGCGGCTGGTCAAGCTTGCCCCAGACGAGTGCTTGGTAGCGCCGTCCTGTGGTCTTGAGGAAGAATTGTCTTGCCAGTCGTATCTTAGCCTCCGTACGCTTCGCCACGAGGAGTAGCCCGCTGGTATCTTTGTCAATGCGGTGCACCAGCCCTACGGAAGCATCGTTCGGATCATAGAGCGGGTCGTTGCGTAAGTAGTAAGCAAGCGCGTGGACGAGCGTGCCACTGTAGTTGCCGTGACCTGGGTGTACGACCATGCCTGCGGGCTTGTTGACCACCAGAAGCTGATCGTCCTCATAGACTATGTCGAGCGGTATATCCTCCGGAGTGATCGACCAGTCCTGCTTCGGATGCGCCAGCATCATCGTGATAGTCTCCTGGGGCTTGACCTTGTAGTTGCTCTTGACAGGCTCGCCATCTACCCAGATGAGTCCCGCCTTGGCGGCGAGCTGTATACGATGGCGCGAAGTGTGTGGCATACGATCCACTAGAAAGCGGTCGATGCGTAGCGGAGTTTGCCCGGGATCTACCTGCACACGATAATGCTCGTAGAGCTCCTCGCCGTGTGCCCCTGCGACCCACTGATCCTCCTCGTCGGTAGCGATGAGGTCAGCCTCTAGCTCCTGCTCCTCGAGGGGAAGTGACTCC
>CAMCJO010000262.1 GCA_945875135.1 uncultured Porphyromonas sp. | reverse complement strand
TTATTCTCCACGTGGGCATTTCGAAATATCCACGTGGAAATCACTTTTCCCCGACACAGTCCCGTTTCGATATGTAGTTGGCTCTAAATTATTGTAACAAGCCAGCGTCAAATTTCCTCAGCCATAGCTGACGCATTTTTGGCGATAAATCTGACCTCTCTTCGCAAATCGCAAAAAGAACTCGGAAGATATCACGGGTGCCTCTCGGAGTCGTTAGATGGATACGGCTCCGATCAGCTCTTGAACATCTGATATGTGATTCTTTTCGAGATATTTAGATAGCTGATGCACAAGCTTAGAGGCTATGTCTGGCTCGACGAAGTTGTAGGTGCCCACTTGAACAGCGGTAGCGCCCGCTAGTAGGAATTCGATCACATCTTCGATAGTAGCGATGCCTCCTAGCCCTATGACTGGTATCGACACCGCCTGCGCCACTTGCCACACCATACGAACGGCTATAGGCTTGACAGCAGGGCCACTCAGTCCTCCAGTGATTGTCGATAGCTTAGGTCTTCGCGTCTTGACATCAATCGCCATACCGAGGAGCGTATTGATGAGCGAAAGGCTATCAGCACCAGCCTCTTCGGCAGCGCATGCGATCGATGTGATATCGGTGACATTGGGCGAAAGCTTGACCATCAGATGACCTTTGTAAGCCTTTCGCACCGCCGAGACAACTTCGTAGGCACTATCGCAATTGACACCAAAAGACATCCCGCCCTCTTTTACATTCGGACAGCTGATATTGAGCTCGATAGCACGCACCTTTGGGTGGTCATTTAGTCGCTCAGTGCAGGCTACATAATCTTCGATCGTAGAGCCACTCACATTGACCAGTATCTCTGTATCATAGTGACTTATCTCAGGTAGGATATGCTCTACTAGGTAGTCCACGCCCTTGTTTTGTAGGCCTACACAGTTGAGCATACCAGCCGTCGTCTCTGCCATACGGGGGGCTGGATTCCCTTGTCTGGGATGCAGGGTAGTTCCTTTGACTATAAATCCACCCAGCTCACTGAGATCTTGAAATGGTGCAAACTCCAACCCATATCCGAAAGTACCAGAAGCTGTTAGAATAGGGTTCTTAAGCGTAATTCCCCCTCCTATATTGACCGATGTGCTTACCATAATAGTTGATCAAAGTTAAATACAGGACCATCCGTACAGACGCACGTATTCCCCTGGTTTGCAATATTCTCCACACAGCAAAGGCATGCCCCCACACCACAAGCCATAAGATTTTCGAGCGAAGCTTGGCCCGGCACGTTGTGCTTCTTAGCCCAGCTATGGATAGCTCGCATCATAGGGCGAGGACCGCAAGTGTAGACCATCGAGTAGTCGTCTTGCTCTAGTTCATGAGCCGCCAAGACGGCACCCCGAGTACCATACGACCCATCGTCAGTCGTATAACTATAGGAGCAACCGATCTGCTCAATCTCATCGCGAAGTATCAGTAAAGAAGAAGTGCGAGCACCGATGATCAGATGTGGGTGCACTCCCGATAGTTGCTGCAAGTGGTGCGCCAGCATGATGATGGGTGCCATACCAACCCCTCCAGCGATTAGAAGCGGACGCGCTCCAGCAGTGGCGGAATCTGTCGCAAAGGGCGTACCCAAGGGTCCGATTATATTGACCTTGTCACCCGCTTTTAGATCGCACATGTAGTTACTTCCACGTCCCACCCGCTGCACTAGGAGGGTCAGGCACAGCTCCTCGCTAGACCACTTATATATAGATATGGGGCGCCTCAAGAGTATTCCAGCTGGGCGACAGTCTATTTGCACAAACTGTCCAGGAGCCACCCCTTGTAGCCACGATGCACTAGAGCTAGAGCTAATCTCCAGCCTTAAGTAAAGTAGGTGATAGCGTGGAGCTACTTGCTTATTGTCTATGACAACAGCATCAACGCTCGCAGGCTGTGATGATTTGGTCCGATCCATATCCATTCATTTGTATGCGTATAGAAAACTATCGAGAGCCTCTCTCTGGGACTCCTAGCTTCTGCTGAGACAAAAGTACAGCTTTTTTGCCGTTTGCCCCATATAGGTAAAAAGTCGAGGCAAGAGGTAAATAAGATTCACAAACAAACAGACCAGCCGCTACAAGTGAATCTTGCCACAATTACAAACTAGAAAGCAATCAATACAAAATGTAACGACAAGTACATTACACAAGCAATACGCTTAGTGCTAGTACACAAACAACATTACCGATTTATTTGTAAAGATACGCGTTTCACGATATTATCACCAGCTTAAAATGTTTCGTTATGCTCTATATATGAGAGAGATATAACTAAATAAACAAGTAAGTCTACACTGTTATATTGCTATATATAGGTATCTAATAGCCCCGCCCCTACCCTACTCTACTAGAGGTATCGCTAACTATCAAATAACCAATGAATAGAATTTGATATGCGTAGCTGAAGTTCAAGTAGAAAAGTAGCTGCTTAGTGAACAATACCCTATTTGGATCCTATTTGTCAGCCACATCGCTTGTCGTTTCAATTGTATTTACTACATTTGTATCGAGAAGGTTGCTTGATACAATTCAACTACACAAAATCTCGCGCGTCACAAATGTATTGTTAAGGAAGAAGACTATGCTACTAATAGAATCTGATGGAATTATAGAGCGTGTCCGCTATATGATGGAGTCTATGGAGCTAAACGCTACAGCTTTTGCTACCGAGGCGGGGATTACGCCGTCTGTTATTAGTCACATGCTCAACGGGCGCAACCGCCCCACCATAGAGACACTCAATAACATCATAGCAGCCTATCCATCGTGGAGCTATGAGTGGTTGCTCTTTGGCAAGGGGACGCCTAAGCGTGAGGAGCAGAGCGTCTCACTACCCATAGAGAGTAGTCTCTTCGGGAGTTATGAGGCCAGTGCACCATCTTCACAGACGGCGCATGCGACCCCCTCTTCTGAGTCAACATTACAGAGCGGGCTGACCTCCATACCATTTACTTCAGAGGAGGTAGAGCAGATACGTCAGGTGCTACTTCAGCAGCATACAGCCACCCGTAAGGTGAGTGAGATACGCATCTTCTACAGCGATGGGAGCTATGAGATATTCGTTCCTCAGAGCAGTGCGAAATAGTTCAAGCCTGCAGCCTAATCTTCACCTAGGCTAGAAA
>CAMCJO010000261.1 GCA_945875135.1 uncultured Porphyromonas sp. | reverse complement strand
TGCTCCGACTCTGGTTTTTTCACCCTTTCGGGTAATAGATGACTTAGTTCTTCAACGTGGAGATCAAAAGCCATTGATATATTGTTCAGCAAGAAGGGGGTAAGTCCAGCCTTAGTTGCCATCATAGGAATAGTCAAAGAGCCTATATACTCCCTGCCAGTTGACAAAGGTCTTGCCTCAATGCTTAGTGCTTGCATAACCCGGAGTAGCTTTGCATCCGTTTCTGCCAGCAAGACCCCTTCTCTATACTTAAATATGGGACTAATAGCATACAGCATTAAGAGCTTAAACAACACTCCCTTATTGCTATACTCTTGTTTAACTGCAAATCGACCGATATGCCAAAGGTGTTGATAGCAGGCTATAAGATCGGATGGTGTGACAATATCCTCTCCAAATAGTATTTGCATCGGGAGCTTATGAGGATTATTATTCCAATGAGTGGTGCGAATAACACCTACAATCTCCCCCATAAAGTCTCTAGCTACTATTGTGGAGGAATGGTCAAACATCTCTAACTCTTCCATCAATACAGAAAAGGTCTCCTTTAAGTAGATATCATCATGTGTTACTCCACCTTGATGATGCTTGTAGTTTTCGTCAATGACGAATTGTACAATATCTGAGACTGTACTCCTTGTGGCTTGCCACAAAGATACTCCTTCGTAGTTTGTTATGAATCTATCCATAGTCCTTTTTAGTATGCGTCACAAAATTCGGAAGGAGACAAAACTTACACAATACCCGAAAGGGTAATTATGCTCTTGCTCCCCACTTTTCACCCTTTCGGGTAATGGTCTAGTTTGAAATGAGTACCTTTGCGTTGCTTGTTCATAAGAAGAGAGCCCCTATATGAATATACCTTGCAACGAAAACGACCGACTGACTCCTCCAGCAGATACACGTCCCCGAGTAGACGAAGCTCTATATCAGGGACTACACCCCTATGTGGAGTCTGCCAAGGCTTTGGCGCGTCTTACTTACAAGTCTCTCTATATCATTGATTACAACAAGCTGAAATTCCTCTATATCTCTAGCAACCCGCTCTTCCTCTGTGGCGAGTCTGTCGATGAGGTGATGAGCGAGGGGTATCAGTTTTACTATCGTCATGTGCCTGAAGAGGATCTAGCATTCCTCGAGCGTGTCAATCGGGCAGGCTTCGAATTCTTTAAGGAGATAGCCGTCTCGGAGCGTACTGACTACACCATCTCTTACAACTTTCGGATCATACCCGCCGAGTCTAAAGAACCGCTCTTGATCAATCATCAGCTCACGCCACTCAAGCTAGACTCAGAGGGTAACATTTGGCTCTCGCTCTGTCTCGTCTCTCTAGCCCACACGCGAGAGGTCGGGGAGGTGTATGTCTCAGCAGTCAAATCCAATAAGCGGTGGCGGCTCTCCTTAAAGAGTGGACGCTGGAAGCAGATCGAAGACCTCACACTCAGTGAACACGAGAAGGCCGTAATCAGTCTAGCACATCAAGGCTTGTCCGTTGGAGAGATAGCAGAGATCATCCACCGCTCAGAAGACTCTGTCAAGGGGTACCGCAAGGCTCTCTTTCAGAAGCTTGGTGTGAGCAATATCGCAGAAGCTATAGCCGTAGCAACCAGTCGCAAGTTAATTTAAGTCATCGTAGTCTGAGTAATAGTAGAACTTGGGAAAAGTCTTGACAAATTCACCCCGGACTATGCGTACAATGATGGAAGCACACATCCCGCTCACCAGCCAAGAGGCTATGGAGAGCTGAGGTGGTGGAAGCAAGCCGTCCTCCCTTTCGTAAGAGTACATCACCTGCTCGAGCCACAACTTAGGACGTGCCCAGTAGTTGAAGTAATCTGCTATATGTCGCACAGCTCGTAGCTCAAAGCCCTCATACGTATCCCCCTCAGTGAGTAGGCTCTCTAACCGATCACTTGTAGGCGAGACAACCATTACGACCCCAGCAAAGCCGAGATTATAAGGGTGCAGTACGTGAATACCCTGCTCGGCACATAGACGATCGAAGACAAAGGGTATATCACTCTTGAAGTCTAGAGCGTTGACTGCAACATCGTGATCCGCAACAATATCCCGGACATTGTCAGTGTCTATGAAACTGTCTATGGCAACGATATGAGCTTCGGGATTGATCTTCAGTAGCCTCCTCTTGAGAGCCTCTACTTTTGGTTGCCCTATATCTTCCTCAGTATAGTTTTGTCTATTGAGATTGCTCTCCTCAACGACATCGCCATCAACGATGGTGATGGTTTCAAAGCCGATACGTAGTAAAGCTTCAGCTATGTTACTCCCTAACCCCGCTCCAGCCAGCAACACGCGATAGCTTGCTATCTTCTCTTGCTCACTCTCGGAGAGGTATATCCGATTTCGTGTGTACCTATTCATATCACGTTCTAACTAATGTGATGCAAAGTTCTAAACTTGCTGGGAGTCACACAATACCCGAAAGGGTAATTCTTGTCTACAACGACATCCTGAGTGGAGAGTGTGAATAGCCCCACAAACTTTCTAAAGTTATCCTTTCACTTCCCACAATCTCCTTACTCCTTTAGATTAATGAGCAGAGCCTATACATTTGCCATCTAAATGTATTATTCACATCAAACAGAGTGATTTATGGGAGCAAATAGCAGAGCCAAACGGATGGCATCTTTGGATGAAAGGAAAAAGGGGGAGGTGCGCTCATCGTGACCCTACCGCATCTTTTTCCTTCAGTTCACCTCATCCAGGAGCAGTCGCTTGGATAGCCTTTGTAGTTTCTTCGCGGAGAGATGCAGTGCCAACACCCCTTGGCACTGTAGTTCCATAGGGGAAAGACTGTAGTGCCAATAGGGGTTGGCACTACAGTTTCATACGGAGGAAACTCTAGTTTCATCTAGGAGAAACTGCAGTTTCATAGGGAAGAAACTCCAGTGCCAAGCCTATGGGAAACTTTTCCCATGCGGATGAAACTGTGGAGTGACGGGGGGAGCAACATTTCCACTCAGACTAGACTCCACCAATTCACGTGAGGAACAAAAAGATCAAGTAATCGTAATTCCATTTTTGTGGAGGTGTCTCAATCTATTTCGTAGGATTGATTTCCTTCCACAATGGCTGACAACTTATTATCAACAAACAGAGTACCTCTATGGCATACAACAAGAAAGCAGTTTTGGCAGCAA
>CAMCJO010000260.1 GCA_945875135.1 uncultured Porphyromonas sp. | reverse complement strand
CTCTCAAACGACAAATGGACTATTGACACAGCCCCCTACACAGGGTTACTCGTCTTGTCGTACTACAACGGACGCACGACCGTGCGTCCCTACATCATCGTTACTCGTCTCGTCGTACTACAACGGACGCACGATCGTGCGTCCCTACAGGACAACGTCTAACCTCTCCCTTCTAATCTCTAATTTCTAAGTACCTTTGTGCAGACTCATAGCTTATCCTATCAACCGTCACTACCAGATGAATCTCGCTACCTTACCACGTCTGCTACGTTGCGATCAGTGGATCAAGAACCTCTTTGTCCTAGCGCCCGCCTTCTTCGGTGGGGTGCTACTAGATTCGTCGCTCTGGGGCGGCTTGGTGGTGGCGTTTTTTGCCTTCTCGCTGCTCTCCTCATCGATCTACATCGTCAACGACATCGTGGATCAAGCGCGTGATCGTCTGCACCCCAAGAAGCGACTGCGCCCGATAGCCTCTGGGGCGGTCTCGACACCGGTCGCATGGACTATGGCCGCTCTCTTACTGATCCTTGCGGTGGCTCTGCCGCTGGCACTCCTGCCTCGTGCGCTCTGGGGCCAGACGCTCTGGATCATGGGAGGCTATTGGCTGCTCAACGTCTGCTACAGCTACTGGCTCAAGCGAATAGCGGTGGTCGACGTGGTCTCTATCTCGGTGGGCTTCGTGCTGCGGGTGCTACTCGGTGGTATCGTTGCTGGGGTGGTGGTCTCGGAGTGGCTCGTGGTGATGACGCTGCTCCTGTCGCTCTTCCTGGCCCTAGCCAAGCGGCGCGACGACTACCTTCTCTACGAACGCAGTGGGGTAGCGATGCGACAAGCGATCAAGGGGTACAATCGCCCCTTCCTAGATCATACGCTGACGATGATCGTGGGCGTCCTACTCATCTGCTACCTCCTCTACACGCTCTCGGCCGAGGTGCATGCGGAGCCTGGTGGGGACTACCTCTACCTGACGGCACTTCCAGTGCTCGTGGGCTTGCTGCGTTACCTTCAGATCACACTAGTCGAGGAGCGGAGCGGGAGCCCTACGCAGGTGGTCTATCGTGATGCGATCATCGGTATCTGCGTTGTGGTGTGGGGCGTGCTCTTTGGGTTATTGCGCTACGTGGTATAAAGGGGTAAGCGCGTGGATACGATAGCAATCTTTGACCTAGATGGTACGCTTACACGGCGGGACACGCTCTTGCCGTGGTTGGTGCAGATGCAGTCGCGCGGTTCGCTCGTGTGGCATCTGCCTTACTACCTCTATCAGTATGCCGCCTATCGGCTGAGCGGTAGAGCGGCTGATCGCTACAAGGAGCGCATCATTGGCACGGTGGTGCGTGGCTGGAGCTACGAAGAGGGCGTGCAGCGGGGAGCGGCTTTTGCCGATCAGATAGACCAGATGCTTCGCCCCGAGGCCATACGTTGTCTGGAGCAGCATCAGCGTGACGGACATCGGACGGTCTTGCTGACCGCTTCGACAGATCTGGCGGTCTCGTCGTGGGCTAGGCGTCGAGGCTTTGACCTGGTGCTAGCCACGGAGCTGGAGCTGGCGGAGGGTCTCTATACGGGACGCTTTGCCACGCCCAACTGTAAGGGTGCCGAAAAGGTGCGCCGGCTGGACTTAGCCCTCCCGGAGTGGCGAAAGGTCACAACATACGGCTATGGCGACAGCGCGAGTGATCGTGACTTTCTGGCACTATGTACGAAGCATTACTATGGGACTTTTGAATAAGCAGTTACTACGGCGGTGGCGGGTGGAGCTACTATGCCTGCTGGGCGTCTGGGCGCTCCTCGCCGTCTTAGCACTCTATATCTACAGCACTGGATTGCTGACACCGCTTGGCAACGCTATCGGTGCTTATCTCGGGTACGACAACTATTTCCGCTTCACGACGCGGGGCGGCGCGTGGGACGTGAGCCACCCGCTGATCACGCCGCTATACCTTATTAATAGGGTGCTAATGGCACCGCTTCTGGGCGAAGGGGGCGCACTCGTCGGCATACTCCTCGCCTCGGCACTCCTGATGGCTATTGCCGTGGCGGGATGCTGCGGCTACCTGCGACATGTGGTGCAGCTCGATACGGGACGCAGTCTGCTCCTCTCGGGGCTCCTCCTCTCAACCTTTACGGTGATGACGCTCTCCTTTACGGTTGAGAGCTATCCGCTCTCGATGGCGCTGCTGGTCTTATCCCTCCTCTGCCTGAGCGGTCAGCTGAAGCGTGAGAAACGCCTGTCGGGCTGGCATGCCACGCTCTGGAGCCTCCTGCTGGGTGGCGTGACCCTGACAAACTTTGCCAAACCGCTCTCGTTGCTCCTCCTGAGCAAAGAAGAGTCGCTCTGGCAGCGGGTGCGCAAAGTTTTTCTCCCGACACTCCTCTTGCTGGCACTCGTTGTGGCGGTGGGGTGGTTCTACCACCAGAGAGGGGCTGGACCAGAGTCCGAGGAATCGATGCTCACGGCTCAGGTCAACGATCTGCTACGCTTTCAGACAAGGTCGGCCGATCTCGTGCCAGACTTCTTCGGTCACCCGCTCCTCATCAGCGATCTAGAGATGCGTGAGCTGCATGGCGAGACGGTGCTGAGACCCACGCCCTATGCCTGCTGGGCTATGGAGCTGCTCCCGTGGGGGGTAGTGCTACTGCTGCTCTCGATGATCTGGGTCGGACGACGCTACCCCTTGGCCTGGGCCATACCGCTCTACCTCGCGGTCGATGTGGCGGTGCATCTCATCGGTGGGTACGGGCTAGACGAAGCGGTTATCTTCGGGGGCCACTGGGTCTTCCTAGTGCCGATGGCGCTGGGGTGGCTCTACCGTGTGGTGCCTAAGCAGGCCTACCGATATATGGACTTCGCGCTGCTACTCCTATCTATATATATGTGTACCCACAACCTGTGGGTCATCTTACTACGCCTAGGCTGACAAGGCACGGATTGCATCCGTTGTGTCAATGCGATACGTGTAACCCTTTGTAGGGACGCTCGGTCGAGCGTCCGTCCCCGTTAAAGGAAACGGTATCAATACTTGTCTTGCCATTCTACAACGGACGCACGACCGTGCGTCCCTACATCATCGTTACACGTCACGTGCGTCCGTTGTATCAAAACTATTGCTGTCCGATAAAAGTTTTTCAGCGAAAGAAGAGTCGTTTATTTCATCGGA
>CAMCJO010000259.1 GCA_945875135.1 uncultured Porphyromonas sp. | reverse complement strand
ACGAATGACTCCAGAGGAAATCTTCGAAATGGAATTATAATGCGTCAGCCCTGCGTGTGGCACTGATTTCTCTAGCGGTATCCCGTCTGATTTCGTACCTTTGCGCTAGAAGTCTCCACAATGTCGTGGAGGCATTTACCTCTCTAGATAGCTTTATGAACCAAGTATCTCCTTCTCCTGAGACTCTAGCCGCAGCGCATGAGGCGGTCGATATATTACAGCGTGGTGGTATCATCCTTTACCCTACCGACACGATCTGGGGCTTGGGATGCGATGCAACCAATGAGGAGGCGGTAGATCGCCTCTCGGCACTTAAGGGCCGCCCCACGGGCAAGCCTATGTTGATGCTGGTCGATAGCGACGTGCGGATACCATCATACGTGCGCACGGTGCCATCGATGGCGTACCAATTGATCGATGTGGCGGTGCGCCCGCTCACCATCATCTACCCCGAGGGACGCAATGTGGCTCCGCAACTGCTCGCAGATGACGGCTCGATCGGGATACGCATCGCTAACGATACACTCTGTCAGGAGATCTGCCGTATGCTACGCCGACCACTCGTCTCCACCTCGGCCAATCTGGCGGGAACTAGTTCGCCACACAACTATTCGGAGATTGATCCCGCACTGATCAAGATGGTCGACTATGTGGTCCCGCTACGCCAAGAAGAGCATATCGACGGTATGCCCTCAGACATTATCAAGCTGGGGCTCAATAATGAGGTGCGGGTCATTCGCTAAGTAATAAGGTTGGTCAGAAGTCGCTAAACGTCCTTTTAGTGGCCTTTAATCATTGCCCTATCTATGAGCAAGAAGTCTCGACAAGCTACGGTACGTCTGCGCTACATCGTCTCTGACCTTGTGGCGGTGCTGCTGGCGACGACGCTCTTCAACGTGGTGCGCTACGTGGTCGAGGATCAGAGTGCGACCTTTGGCGAGCTGTCGCTCTTCCTCTTCAATACGAAGATGTACTGGGTGACGCTCGTGGTGATGCTCTTCTGGATGGGCTTCCTGACGCTCTCGGGGTACTATAATAAGGTATTGGCGAAGAGCCGCATTGATGAGTTCTTCTTGACGGCCGGGAGTGTCTTCGTGGGGGTGGTCATCGAGTACCTCTTCCTCGTGGTGGACGATGTGATCGATGGGCGCAGTGAGCATCTGCTCCTCTTCGCCCTGCTCTATCTGACGCACTTCCTCCTCATCTATGCGGGTCGCCTGACGATTACTTTGCAGCAGATCAGGTATGACCGCATGCCAGAGCATTGGCCACAGATCCTGCTCATTGGCACGCCCGAGGTGATCGACAAGCTACAGGCGGTGCGTATGGAGATGCATTACCACGCTGTGGCGCAGTTGCCTTTTGGCTCAGAGCCTGTCACGCTGGAGCAGGTGCAGGCTATACTAGAGACGCAACCAATCGAGGCAATCTATATGGTGGCCAATGAGGCGGACACGCTACGAGCTACGCATCTGCTCTACGAACTGTATCGCTGCAAGCTCCCGATCAAGATATACCTAGAGGGAGTGATGGGTGTACGCTCCTCGCTACAAGCGCGCACGCTCCGGGGACTACCGCTACACGATGTGACGCAGACGCAGATGAGCGAGATGGAGCAAAATGTGAAGTGGCTCTTCGACCGTCTCTTCTCGCTAATCTTGCTGGTGCTCCTGTCGCCTCTCTTTGCGGTGCTGGCTGTCTTGGTTCGGCGCTCTTCGGAGGGACCCGTCTTCTACCGTCAGGAGCGTGTGGGGCGCGGCGGGAAGCCTTTTTGGATTTATAAGTTTCGCACGATGTACACGGACGCAGAGGCTGCGGGGCCTCAGCTTAGCCACGAGGGAGACAAGCGAGTCACACCATTGGGTGCCAAGCTGCGCAAATATCGACTAGACGAGCTGCCCCAGTTTTACAATGTATTGCGAGGCGATATGTCTATCGTGGGACCTCGCCCCGAGCGCGCTTACTACATCAAGCAGATCCTCGAGCGGGCACCTTACTACTACCTACTACACCAGCTACGGCCGGGCATCACGTCGTGGGGTATGGTGCGGTACGGCTACGCCTCGACGGTCGATGAGATGGTCGAGAGACTTTACTATGACTGGCTCTACTACGAACACATGTCGATCAAGCTCGACCTAGCGGTGCTGCTCTGCACGGTGGGCACTATTATCAAGGGAAAAGGAAAGTAACACGGCTGCGATGACGACTACGACTACACGCATATCACTACTACAACGCTTCATCCTATGGCGCGAGGCTCACATCAGTGAGCGCATCTTCGTACTGATCTTATCTTTTATCATCGGTATCTTGACCGCCCTGGCTGCCTTTGCGCTCAAACAATTGATTGGCACGATACAGCACCTCCTGATGCCTGCTATACGGCAGGCTAACGTATGGTACCTAATCCTGCCACCTATTGGCGTCTTGCTGACGGCGGGCGTGGTCAAGCTCTTCATCCGTGACGACATAAGCCATGGTGTGACGAAGGTGCTGGGTGCTATGTCACAGCGCAAGAGTCGTATCAAGCCACACAATACCTGGTCATCGCTCCTAGCTAGTTCGATCACTATCGGCTTCGGTGGATCGGTCGGTGCTGAGTCGCCTATCGTGATGACGGGAGCCGCCATCGGGAGCAATACGGGACGGCTCTTCAAGCTGGAGCAGCGCCAACTGATGCTCCTCGTGGGGTGCGGTGCGGCGGGAGCTATCGCAGGTATCTTTAAGGCTCCCATTGCGGGCTTGGTTTTTGTGGTGGAGGTGCTACTCCTCGACTTGACGCTGAGTAGCGTGCTACCGCTACTGATTAGCTCCGTCACATCGGCTACGATGGCTTACCTGCTGACGGGACAGCAGGCGATGTTCTCCTTTTACCAGAGCGACCCCTTTACGGCAGAGCGCATCCCCTACGTGATCCTACTCGGTATCGCCTGTGGCTTCACCTCGCTCTACTTCTCCAAGGTGATGTTTGCACTGGAGAGTTGGCTCAAGAGGCGCAGCAACTTCCTCAAGCGTTATGGCATCTCGATGCTGATCCTCAGTGTGGCTATCTTCCTCTTCCCTCCGCTCTTTGGTGAGGGTTACAGCACGCTCAGCGATCTGATGGCGGGACAGTACAGCTCCGTGACGGACAATAGTATCTTCGCCTCCTTCGGGAGTAACTA
>CAMCJO010000258.1 GCA_945875135.1 uncultured Porphyromonas sp. | reverse complement strand
TGGGTGGCAAAGCGCACAACGAGCGAGTTGAAGTAGCGCGTGAAGGGGAACTGCAAGAGCATCACCGGCACCGTCAGAGCGGTGTAGTCGGTCAGCGTATAGTCGTCAAAGAGCAGCTCCTCGGCATCGCTCGTCCATAGCATCTTGCGCTCGTTGACACCACTATATATAGTAACGCCAAACTTCAAGTAGAAGCGCGCCAGCGTCTTGTCGCTTCCCATCGGTAGGATCGGCAGCTCGACGAGCTTATGCGCCTTGGGGTCGATGCGTAGCGACGTTTGCACGGCAGAGCGACGAGCGGCAGCAGCGTCGTAGGCGCTGTTTTCGGTGATACTATAATAGGTATCGATGAGTAGGTCAGGATTATTCTGATCGTAGGTCAGCCCCTTGGCTTGCAAAGCCTCAGTAATCTGCTGCTCGATGAGCGCGTCCCGATTGGTGTGCTGCTTGTTGGTGCGCACGAAGCCAAAGGTCTCATAGTTGATCAGATCCGTCTTACCCTCCGTGCCTGTGCTGATGGGGTAAGAGATCAATATATCGGACTCGTCCTCTAGGCTGTACATGCCAAAGGCGCGAGCTATGTCCCGCTCCGTGAGCGCATCGGCTGGCTGAGCCATCGGTTTGAGATGACGCTCCACACGATGATAAGCAAAGTTAGAGACGAGCAGATCAACGGAGGCTCCTCCCTCGCCTTGCAACTCGCGAATCATCTCCTCCTCAGACATCTTAATGGTCTCGTGTCCATTGATCGCCTCGATGATGTCTCCACCTCGCAGGCCAGCCTGTGCTGCTGGACTATTGGGATAGACGGTTAGGATGACAGGGCGATTGGCTCCCCAGTTGTCGTTGTAGCTCATCTGGTACTCTAGGCCGACGTAAGCCTTCTGGGCTTGCACGGTCAAGGCAAAGGAGCAGAGTGCTAGGATGAGTAGCAAAGTGGTGTGGTATAGTCGCTTCATGGTAGTCTGTTCTTTGAGTGTGTTGGTGAAAAGGTTTTACTCCAGCTCCAAGTGGTAGAGCTGATTGATAACCTCGCAATAGGTCTGCTGTACGATCTCTTGCCGAGAGCCTGTGAGTTGCAAGCGTGCTGAGTGGATGCCCCGAGGTGTGGCTAAAGCGATGCAGACAGTCCCGACGGGTGTCGCAGCCGTACCGCCAGCGGGTCCTGCCACGCCTGTGGTCGCTATGCCGATGGTGCTACGACAAGCCTGACGCGCGCCGCTAGCCATCGCCTCAGCGACCTCTCGGCTCACGACGCCATACTGCTCGATGGTGGCGGCTGGTACGTAGGCTAGTCGCTCCTTGAGCTCTATCTGATAAGTCACGAGGGCGCCCTGGAACCAGTGCGAACTGCCCGCATGCGACGTCAGTTGGCTCGCTATATAGCCACCCGTACAGCTCTCGCAGGTCGAGACGCTCTCGTGCTGCTCTAGCCAGTGTGCTATGAGACGCTGTAGCTGCTCTTCTGTCGTCTGAGGGGTGGGCATAAGACGTGGGTTAGATCGTTGTCTTGGCAAAGGGGACGGCCTCTATCGATCCGTAGGCTCCTCGCTCATAGGCAAAAGTGCCCGCCATGGCAACCATAGCGGCATTGTCTGTCGTAAAGGCAAAGGGCGGTATGTAGACCTGCCAGCCGTACCGCTCGGCATAAGCGTGGTAAGCGTCACGCAGACCCGTATTGGCCGAGACACCACCAGCCACAGCGATGTGCTTGATGCCTGTCTCCTTGCTGGCGCGCAGTAGCTTGCTCATGAGGATGTCGATGACCGTCTTTTGGAGTGAGGCGCAGAGATCCGCTTTGTTTTTCGCAACAAAGTCCGCATCCTTGGCCAGCTCATCCCGTAGCGTATAGAGAAAAGAGGTCTTTAGCCCGCTAAAGCTGTAGTCCAGCCCAGGCACCTGTGGCTTGCTAAAGTGAAAGCGCTCAGCGTCGCCCTCGTTGGCGAGCTTATTGACGATCGGCCCCCCTGGATAGCCGAGTCCCATCACCTTGGCGCACTTGTCAAAGGCTTCGCCAGCCGCATCGTCGATCGTCTGACCCAGTATGCGCATATCATCAGGTGCATTGACCTGTACAATCTGCGAGTTACCGCCTGAGACGAGTAGGCAGAGGTAGGGAAATGGCGGTGGCGTGTGTGGCTCCTCAGGCTTGGAGATAAAGTGTGCGAGGACGTGTGCCTGCAAGTGATTGACCTCGACGAGTGGGATCTGGAGTGCTAAGCTCAGTCCCTTGGCAAAGTTGGTCCCGACGATGAGTGATCCGAGAAGACCGGGTCCACGAGTATAGGCAATTGCGTCAAGATCGGTCAGAGAGACTCCAGCCCGTGCTACCGCTTGCTGTACGACGGGAACGATGTTCTGTAGGTGAGCTCGTGACGCCAGCTCGGGCACCACGCCTCCATACTTGCTGTGTACCTCTTGACTAGCGATCACATTGCTACAGAGTAGTCCACCCCGTAGCACAGCTGCCGAGGTATCGTCGCACGAGCTCTCGATACCTAAGATGAGAGATGATGAAGATGTCATGATGCTGTGGGGTGAGATTAGTTGGCAGCCTGGTAGTCCGCGCACACCTTGTTGACATACTTGAAGAACTTCGACCCGCCCTGACTAAGGAAGTAGTTGCGTCCCTCCAGCATCTCGACCAGCTGCATGAGTGCTCTATCCTCGGCCATACGCATCAGCTCCCGCTCGGAGTCGGTCTGATCATCGATGCCCAGGAGGTGCAGGATGCCATGTATCATCACACGGTATAGCTCCTGCTCGAACTGCACGCCCAGCTCCTGTGCATTGGTCGCAACCGTGTCGATGCTGATGAGTATGTCGCCATAGATTGCATCGTCGCCCTCCCGCTCACTCTCTCTGGGGAAGGTGATAACGTCCGTGTAGTAGTCATGCTGGAGAAATGCTTTGTTTGCTCTCAGGATACCTTCATCGTCAGTATACTGAAAGTTGATCTCCCCGACCGTACGATTCATCTCGTCACATACGCGGCGCATCCAACGGTTGGCGATCTGCCGCCGGATGGGAGGCATCAACACATCGTTGTCCGAATAGTAGTTAAATTGCATATCTCGTCTCTTAAGTCTATCTGCAGGCAGGCATCGCTTGCAATCTTGTAAGGCTGTTGACTGTAACAGCCTCGTATGGTATTGCAAAGGTAATGTTTTCTTTAGACTTACACAGCGTAACGC
>CAMCJO010000257.1 GCA_945875135.1 uncultured Porphyromonas sp. | reverse complement strand
AGACGCTCGAGCTTCTGCTCACGATGCTCTATCTCGGTGCGCTTGCGCTGCCAGTACTGCTTGTCGCGTACGATGTCCTGCACGTAACGCTCGCTCTGGATCACCTCCTGACCGACCAACTCGGTGGCATACTCCAGCACTTGGCGCGGTAGCCCTTGCTGACGTGCTATCTCAAGAGCAAAGGAGCTACCCGGCTGACCAATGGAGAGTTCGTAGAGCGGCTTCATCTCCTTCTGATCATAGAGCATAGCACCGTTGACGATGCCCTTGTGCGTGGTCGCATACTCCTTGAGATTGCGGTAGTGCGTCGTGATGACGCCCCACGCCCGCTGCTCATTAAAGAGTGCCAAAAGCCCCTCCGCTATGGCTCCACCTAGCTCCGGCTCCGTGCCAGCTCCAAACTCATCGATCAGGAGCAAACTATTCGCTCCGCAAGTGGCCGACATAGCCCGCATGTGTTTCAAGTGTGAAGAGTAAGTACTCAGATCGTTCTCCATAGACTGGTTGTCGCCGATCTCTATCGCTAGATGCTTGAAGACGCCCGCCACCGAGTCAGGGTGCACGGGGATCGGGATGCCACTCTGTAGCATGTACTGAAGAAGGCCGACCGTCTTGAGACAGACCGACTTACCGCCAGCATTAGGACCCGAGATGACGAGGATACGTTGGTTGGGATAGCGTAGTAAGATGTCTTGCGCCACGACGCTCTTGCCCTCTTGGCTAAGGGTGTGCTGGAGTATCGGGTTAACTGCTTGGTACCACTGAATGGTTGGCTTGTTGCGCACCTCAGGGATAGCGCAGTGCATCTCATCGGCAAAGCGTGCTATCGCACAGACCGCATCGATGCGACCCATAGAGAGGTAAAGCCGGGACAACGTCTCACGACGCTCCCGAATAGGTGCCGTAAGCTGACGCAAGATCTCGATCACCTCACGATGCTCCTCGCTCTCCAGCTCACGGATGCGGTTGTTTGCCTCGACCACCTCGAGCGGCTCTATATATAATGTCTTGCCCGTGGCACTCTCATCGTGAACGATACCCGGTATCTGACGCTTGTGCATAGCGGTCACAGGCAGTACGGGACGCCCTGAGCGCATTGTCGCCTGCGCATCCTCCTCGACATAGCCAGCCGCCTGCGCCGCCGTGAGCAAGCCTCGCATCAACTTAGCTATGGCACGCTCCTCACGCTGTAGGGCTAGGCGTAGCTCAGCAAGCCGTGGCGAAGCATTGTCCACCAGTCGTCCATGCGGGTCCAGCTTGCGCAAGATCGTTTGCGCTATCTCCTGCAGTCCCTCACTGCCCACCACAAGGCGAGACAGACTGGGATAGAGCGGTGAGACCTCGCCCGCCCCATTGTCCTGCACTTTCGTCAGGAGCCTCGACCACGCCTCATAGCTCACGATCGCCTGAGCCACCTGCGCCAGCTCCTCCTCCGTCAGGTAGCTGCCCTCAGCACGTAGCGTGCCGAGCGTAGCCCGCAGGTCAGCGACACGTCGTGTGGGTAGCTCCATCGTGACGCTCAGCAAGTGTCTCATCTCCCGCACACGCTCCAGGCGGTGACGGATAGCGTCCGGACTCGTCGAGGCGGTCAGCGCACCCACCATCTCCCGCCCCATAGAGCTGTGACACTCCGAGGCAATCAGATCCAGCAGGTCGTAGTAGCCTACTTTGTCTAGATAGTCCGAGGGATAGGTTATGTCGCTAGGCATCGTGTCAGAAGAGCTTAAAGAGGTCATTGCCATTGGCATAGATCACCAATGCTATCAGGAATAGCATCCCCACCATCTGCGCTCGTATCAGCACTTCGTCCTTTACCTTGCGCCCAGTAATCATCTCCCAGATGACGAAGAGCAGGTGCCCTCCGTCCAGACCCGGTATGGGGATGATATTCATAAAGGCAAAGATGATCGAGAGGAGAGCGCATATTTGCCAGAAGGTGAACCAATCCCACTGTGCGGGGAAAAGCTTGCCCATCGACACCAAGCCCCCTAATGAAGAGGCCCCCTCAGGGGTGAAGACATACTTCATATCCTGCGCATAGCCCGAGAGCGTACCGATACCCTTGTGCCACCCTACGACAAAGCTCTGCGGTAGCGAGTAGTGCACCTGCTGCACCTCGTAAATACTTTGCAGCGGACGGAGCATCACCCCAATCACGCCGGTCGTGTCGGGACGTATCGCTAGCTGCACCGTATCAGCGCCACGAAGCCACTCAGAGCTAATCCACTCGCCCGCATGGGTGTAGAAGTAGCGACGCCCACTCGGCAGGTGAGGCATCGGGATGCTGTCCAGCGCAAGCAGTTTGTCGCCTCGTAGCACCCCCGCCTTGGCAGCCGCACTGCCTGGCACGATACTATCTGCGATAAAGGGTACCTGCATGGTCATCAGCCCCTCGTTGCCCCGCAAGATACGCTGCATCATGTCGTCTGGGATCGTTATATCGATCAGCTGACCATCGCGCTGCACGGTCACCACCTTCGCCTCGATCACCGCACGCATGAAGTCAGTACGTAGCACATCTCGCTCCTGGCCATCGATAGACCATATAATGTCTCCATCGTGGAAGCCCACCTCCTGAGCCGCTGGACTAAAGACCATACCCGCCGTGACCGACCGTGAAGACATCTCCACGTCGCCCCAGTGGTACGATATGCCCGCATAGATAAGGAGAGCTAGGACAAAGTTAAAGAGCACGCCACCGATCAGGATGAAAAAGCGTTGCCACGCCGGCTTACTGCGAAATTCGTTGCCACGCATCGGCTCCTTGATCTGCTTCGTGTCGAGACTCTCGTCAATCATGCCGTGGATCTTGCAGTACCCCCCGAGCGGGAGCCAACCGATACCATACTCCGTCTCGCTACCCTTAGGACGATAACGCCAGAGCGCCTTACCCTTGACATCAAAGAAGAGGTAAAACTTATCCACCCGCACGCCAAAGAGTCGCGCGAAGAGGAAGTGCCCCAGCTCATGTATAAAGACCAAGAGACTCAATGCCAAGAGCAACTGCCCGATCCGCATCAGAGTACTCATGAGTGCTACCATATCTATACCCATCTAGTTTGTCGTAATTATAGCTAGCCACAAAGGTACAATAATATTGGAGGCTAACCTTTAGGTAACGGCTGTTGGCTGTTAGCTGTTGGCTGTTAGCTGTTGGCTGTTAGCTATTGACTGGTGTTACTGACTCCTGTAGGGACGCACGATCTGTGCGTCCGTCC
>CAMCJO010000256.1 GCA_945875135.1 uncultured Porphyromonas sp. | reverse complement strand
AAAAAACTCAATCTGGTCATCCTAAGTCAGCTCGTGGGCTTTTTCAACAGTCTCAGGTGTGGACTTGTCCGCCTTTGATCTGAACGGTCAAGAGGGACTTTATGTTCCTCTAAGCACAGAAGCCATCGGTCTTAAGGCTCTTGGCGAGGGACTAGCAGAAACAGCCACGGGCGGTATCTCTATCCAGCAGAGTGGTAAGGATCAAATCCTAACCAACGTCTCCAATGGTCTCATACGCTCGGGCGGTAATTACCTGCGCTCTAAGGCTAGTGAGGTCAAAATCAAAATTAAGGCTGGTTATCAGCTCTACCTTTATGATAAATCTCAGAAAAACTAACACTCAAACATCATCTATACAATGAACAAGACTTTATTCACTCTTATTTTCGCCCTCCTTACACTGGGAGCTGGCACATTCTCCACCGCCCACGCTCAGTCGTCAGGCGACCTTTATCAAGGCTTGACTAGAGGTATGCCTAACGGTCGTACGGTTATCCCCTATGGACTAGAAGTAACCTTCGACAAGACCACACATCTTATCTTTCCAGCTCCGATACGCTATGTAGACCTAGGTAGTGCTAACATAGTCGCTAGTAGGGCTGAGAGTGCAGAGAACGTCCTCCGTGTCAAAGCCTCCGTCAAGGACTTTGAGACAGAGACCAATATGTCTGTAATCTGCAACGATGGCTCTTTCTATGCTTTCAACGTCAAGTACGCCAACGAGCCTGAAAAGCTGTCGCTAGAGATGGTTGACTTCCTCCACGCTAGTGAAGGTAATCTACCATCGAACAAAGCGGATATATACTTCAAGGAGCTGGGCAATGAGACCCCAACGCTGGTACGACTACTTATGTCGACGATACACAAGCAGAACAAGAGACTGGTCAAGCATATATCTGCCAAGCAGTTCGGTATGCAGTTTGGTCTCAAAGGGGTTTATGTACACAACGGCTTACTATACTTCCATACTTCTATCCGCAACAGGACCAATATGCGTTACCAGATTGACTACGTAACCTTCAAGGTAGTAGACAAGGCGGTGACGAAGCAGACTGCTATACAGGAGACTATACTCCAGCCTCTACGAGCTTACAACGACCTTGCTGTTGTTGCGCCAAAGAGCGAGTTGCGTACGATATATGCTCTCGAAGCGTTCTCACTTCCCGAGGGTAAAATACTCGAAATATCCCTACACGAGCTTAATGGCGGTCGCACCCTGACCTTTACAGTAGATAATAAAGACCTCGTAAGGGCTAGAGCTATTGATGACCTCGAACTACGCTTTTAGTCCCCTGACTTATGACTATGACAATCAATAATTCGATACGCTATGGGAGGCTGGCTAGCCTTCCCGTAGCTTTGTTGTGCCTGTTACTGTTGGCTCTGCCAAGTGTAAGTAAGGCGCAACGTGCCATACCTCACCAAGATGGATTAATCCTATCGGGTGGGGTACCGCTAACCAATGAGACGCCATTTGTCCAGTGGGGCAATTGGACGGCTCGGGTGGACTATACGCACTATTTCTTCCACGCTGACTACCTCGTAGTGGGGGTGGAGTATAGTCACGATAAGCGATCCTATACCGATGTTCTGAAGAACAGCTACTCGATACCTGTGGAGGATTACCTCTTCAAAGCTGGCTATATGTACCCAATTCTCACAGACTATACGCACACTTTCTTGCTATATGCAGGTTTGTCCGCTCTGTGTGGTTACGAGGACGTTAATAGGCGACAGTACGACCTAAGCAATGGAGCGATCATACGTTCTCGCTCACACTTTGTCTATGGAGGTGCTGCTCATCTATCAGCAGAGATATTTCTCACAGATAACTGGCTCCTGACGATACGTGGCGACGGTAACTTCTTGGTAGGCTCTCAGCTTAACCTGTTCCGTCCTCTAGCCACGATGGGCTTTCGGTTTAATTTCTAAGACTACAGACTATGAATAGATACTTTATCCTACCATTCCTGCTAGCGATGCTCCTAGGGGCTTGCTCTAGGGAGGTCAATGTGCAGGAAGTCTACCCCTTTGAGGTAGAGGTAATGCCGTACCATCAAGATGCGACTAGAGGGCAGGCTATGGAGGTGCGCTGTAAGCTCACACCACAGAAACTTTTTGTAGCTCGCAAGTACTACATACGCAAGTTTCAACGTAGTGGCAAGGGAGGCCTCCTACTAAATGTGGGTGGTGTTGAACTTGCCGACAACGATAATTACGACCTTCCCGTAGGCGATTTCCGCTTATACTACACTCCTGAAGAGGGTAGTCAGCACACCATCGAATTGGTTGTGTCTGATGACGCTGGTCAGGAGCAGAGCTTGCTCTTAGAGTTTAAGCTGTCAGATAACTTAGGAGGGGGTGGAGATGCCCCCTCTCCCGACGAGGACAACATACCTCCTATTGGAGATGTTGCGCAAGGAGAGAATGGCAACTACTATATCAATGGTGTGGACACGGGTATAGCAATTAAGCCTGACCACAAGCCCGTGGTGACTATCGTAGATGGTTACTACTACATTGATGGGGTCAAAACACCCGTTCCAGCTCCTCCCGCTCCTGTGGTACCACAATACCCTGACGGGGTGCTTGTACCAGCCCTAAAAAAACAAGGTAAATACGAGGTGCTACTCATTAGCAAGTCGCCAGAGGTAACTTATACTGATCCCGCAACAAATGAAAAGAAAAAAGTTGTTGCCAATGGTGTGCGTATAGAAGATGGAGCGTGTCTCTATCAATGTCTCTCGCCCGATTCTGTGCCAGTCCCTTTTGCAACTATTAGTGGCTTACCCCGTATACCTGATAAGAAATACCAGACAGACAAGAATGGTTGCTTCGTTGTCCCTGCCTCTGACCTTCCGATTAAGGGAAAGCCCGAGACTGGTGTCACCAAGTCTATTGTAGTAAAAGGCAAGCAATACTCCTCCGACAATACCACTTACGTTCCCTCTCGTATGATTGTCAAATTGATTTACAGCCACCACGAGGGATCTAAGTTTTATTTCCGTCTTACTCAATGGGATTCAGAGAGTAGCGATGGAAAGTTTGTTCCTCTAGTAACCCCTCTAGATGGAGCCGTCTATGGCGACCGACGAAACTTTGTCCTTTGGACTATGCGAGACAAGGCAAAGGGTTCCGGTGTTAAAGCCGATTATACCTCTCTAAATCACTCTATAGCCTGTCTCTTATACACATCTGACGCTGCCGACGATATGCAGTGTGTA
>CAMCJO010000255.1 GCA_945875135.1 uncultured Porphyromonas sp. | reverse complement strand
AAGTTTGTAGCTACAATATATATAGACACCATTGAAGTATCGTATGGCGAAGAAAAAGAAAACAGCACAGGCGAGTACGCCCAGCCTCGAAGCCATCCTCTTTAACTGCCGAGATTATCTCCGCAGTAATGCTTCTCTCAACGATAAGCGAGACTTACTCCTGACGCTCGTCTTCCTCCGCTTTATTGGAGAGAAGTTTGAGGACGAGCAGCAGAGACTACACCAGCAGTGTATCGATAATGGCATGACCGACGAAGAGAAGATAAAAAAAGAGGTCCTCGACCAGCCGAATATGTATAGCGGTATCGCCTTCGTGCCAGCAGCGGCGCGCTGGGGAGAGCTCATACTCCTCCCCCCGACAAGGCTCAACGCCTCCCTCGACGACGCTCTGAATGCGCTAGAAAATAGTGGCGAGACCTTCAAGGGCTGTGTGCGTCAGGGACTCTTTACGAGCATCAATCTCGAGGCGAATGTCATCAAAAAGGTGATGGACGAAGTACACAAGATCTCGCACAAGACCTTTGGCACGGAGCGAGACCTCATCGGGCGGGTGTATGAGTACTTTCTCAAGAGCTTTGCCATCAATGCCACCAAGGAGGAGGGTGAGTTCTACACGCCCCACGATATTGTGGAGCTGATTGCAGCCTTTGTCGAGCCGTTTGATGGCACTCTCTACGACCCTTGCTGTGGCTCAGGCGGTATGTTTGTGCAGTGTGCCAAGTATGTCGAGGCGAAGCAAGGTGACATCATGCAGGTCAATGTCTATGGGCAGGAGTCTGACCCCGCCACTTATCGCTTGGCAAAGATGAATCTGGCTATGCGTGGTATCTCGCACCACCTCGGCGAGCGCAATGCCTCCACCTTTACGAATGATATGCACCGAGGCTTGACCTTTGACTACATCATGGCCAACCCTCCCTTCAATCTCAAGAATTGGTACGATGTCTCACTCAGCCATGATGCCCGCTGGGCAGACTATGGCTTGCCACCCGAGGGCAATGCCAACTATGCTTGGATACTCCATATGCTCTCGAAGCTGCGTCCTGAGCGTGGTGTAGCGGGCTTCCTTCTCGCTAATGGAGCTCTAGGCGATGGCGATGCAGCAAGCATCCGTCAGAAGCTCATTGAGGCGGACAAAGTCGAAGCCATCGTCGTACTCCCGCGCGAACTCTTTTATATGACGGATATATCCGTCACGCTCTGGATACTTAACCAAAATAAGCGTGGCGGACGCTGGCACGACCGCCAGCTCCGCTCGAGACAGGGCGAAGTGCTGTTTATGGATTTGCGTAGCTGGACGGAAAACAGAGTCAAGGGCGAGCAGAAAAAGAAAGTGATGTTTACCGAGGAGCAGATCCAGCGAGCCGTAGCCATCTATCACGGCTGGCAGGCGGAGGGTACAGACGGCGCGACCTATGCCGAGCCCGAACTCTATCGCTCAGTAGGTATAGACGAGTTGCGAGCTAATGACTTTACACTCGTGCCCAGTCGCTACATCGAGTTTGTAGACCGTGATAGCCACATAGATTACCAACAAGTGCTAAGCCAAACGGCACAGAGCGTGGGGACGCTACTCCAACGCCAAGAGCAGAACGACAAAAACCTACGCACCGCACTCCAACAGCTCGGCTATGACTGCGAATAAAACGAAGTGGGTACGCCTCGGCGACTATATTGAGGTGGTGGACGAGCGCAATACAGAGGGGAAATACTCTGTAGAGGACGTAATGGGCATCAGCCTAGACAAAATATTCATTGACACCAAGGCCAATATGGAAGGTGTTGCACTTACTCCGTACAAGCTTGTGAAACCCTCAGAGTTTTGCTACGTGTCAGTGACATCTCGCAATGGTGGTAAAATCTCTCTTGCCATCAATAGCGGTGAGCAAACCTATCTAGTTTCATCTTCATACGTAGTATTCAAATGTACAGAGGAACTACTCCCCGAGTATTTATACCTAATGCTAAGCAGAAGCGAGTTTGATCGCTACGCTCGGTTTAATTCTTGGGGCAGTGCCAGGGAAACATTTAGTCGGGAGGAGCTGTGCCGTGTGCGCATCCCTCTGCCGAGTATGGAGGTGCAGCAAGAGTTGGTGGCGACTTACGAGGGTTTGAAGCGTGTAGCCGAAGACAACGAAGCTTTGATTGCTCCACTGACCGAGGCTTGTCAGGCGTTTATCGTCGACTGCAAACGCCAATACCCCTCTGTCCCCCTCGGTGACTATATCGAAGAGGTTAGGGAGAAAAACATTGATGGCCTAGTAACAAAAGTTCTTGGGTTAAGCACACAGAAAGAGTTTCGTGAGCCAAGTTCAAGAGTTAATCATTCGGAATTAAGTGGATATAAAATTGTTCGCAATAGTGAGTTTGCATACGTTCCAACTACGGATACTTGGAAGGTCTTTGCTTGTGCATTAAACAAAGGAGAAACGATTGTAGTCTCTCCGATATATGTAGTATTTAAGGTCCAGTCTTCGAATTTACTTGCTAATTTCTTGTACTTAATACTCCAAAGTAAAGAGTTTGACCGCTATGCTCGTTTCAATTCTTGGGGCAGTGCCAGAGAAAATTTTAGCTGGGAGGAGCTGTGCCGTGTACAAATACCCTTGCCCCCACTTGAGGTACAGCAGTCTATTGTGAACCTCTACCATTGTATTGAGGAGGCGAAGAGCATTGCCCGAGAGGCGCGCGAAAGACTCACAACGCTTTGCCCCGCTTTGGTGCAGTATGCCATAAATGCCTAGCACAATCTCACACGAAGCGTATGCCCCCCAAAAAAGATAAAGATTGACGACTATGAAGTTCTACGAAAGCGACTACGAAAAGGCTCTCATCGCTCTCCTGCAAGAGGTGGGATGGGACTACACGTATGGGGGTGAGCTACATCGCCACAATCAAGAGCTCCTCCTGACGGCGGACTTGTCCAGCTTCCTCCAGAGCCAGCACCCCGAGTTAGAGCCCGACGATGTGACGAATATCATCGACCACCTGCGCCACACGGGTGGACAGACTCACTTTGACCGACTTCGTGCTACCTATCATCTCCTTGTAGACGGCTACCGCTATACAAGACAGCGTGATGGCGTGGCTTTTGATGTCTCTTACATAGACTTTGATGAGGTGGGGCGTAACCACTTCCGTGCAATCAACCAGTTTGAGGTGGGCTATGGGCAGGGGGGAGACATCCGCATCCCCGATGTGCTACTCTTCGTCAACGGCATACCA